>JASIGD010000097.1 GCA_030045295.1 Streptosporangiaceae bacterium | reverse complement strand
GGTCCCTGCTCGCGGCCCGGCGCCTGTCCGTGACCGCGCGCCGTCCGCGGTGCCCGGCGCAGCCGGAACCGCCGCTCCGTTGCCCGGCACGGCTGATCCCGCCGGCTTGGACGGTGCGGATTGCTGATCCCGCGCGGCCGCCTGGGCGGCAAACGCCTCCCTGAGCCGCCGGACCACGGGCGCCTCAATCGTCGAGGACGCCGACCGTACGAACTCGCCCATTTCCTTGAGCTGGTCCATGACGGCCTTGCTCTCGACCCCGAACTCCTTCGCGAGTTCGTAAACCCGGACTTTCGCCACTACGCTCCTTCTCGGCCCAGTTCCCTGGACCCCCTACCGGACCCTGGCCCGGGCAGAGCGTGCTCCGGGTGGGCCTCAGCCTATGGTGATCATCGCCGCGTGCTCATCGAGCGCTCATCAGCTTCTCGACCTGCTTTCCGACAGGTGTTCCTTCTTGCGTTAAGCCTGCAGCCCAGCCAGAGGCGTTCCGCCGCCAGCAATGCTATGCCGACGATTCCGCGCCGCAAAGATACTCAGCCAGTGGGACGAAGCTGAGCGATCCCGCGGCGCGCAGAGCCCTGGGGAACACCCGGCGCCGCCGCGCAAGCTCGAAGCACGCCGGGCTGGGATGCAGGTACGCACCCCGGCCCGGGAGCCGGGCCTGCGGGTCAGGCTGGATGACGTCCCCAACCGCCACGAAACGCAGCAGGCTGGACTTGACCGCACGCTCTTTGCAGCCTACACAGGTACGCATTACGGGCATACCTGAGGTGTGCCGCTTGGTTCGCACGGCCATTCCGCTGACCAGTCTACCGTGTCGGCAGGTCCCCGATAACAGGCGAGACCTGCACCGACTGACCTGGTACGTCTGGTACGTCTGGCGTGTCCGGCACATGTGCCGTACCCGGCGTGTCTGTGTCCGTTGCTTCTGGCGTGCCCGCGACCTCAGCCGTGTCCGCTGTGGCCGAAGAAGCCGAAGGGTCGGATGGGGCCACCGGGTCCGAAGGGGCGGAGGACGGCGCGGCGTCCGACCTGATGTCGATTCGCCAGCCGGTGAGGCGGGCGGCCAGCCTGGCGTTCTGCCCTTCCTTGCCGATGGCCAGGGACAGCTGGTAGTCGGGCACGATGACCTGAGCCTCCCTGGCCGCCGCGTCGACTACGTGCACGCGGCTCACCCGGGCCGGGGACAGCGCGTTGGCCACGAAGCCGGCCGGGTCATCGGAATAGTCCACGATGTCGATCTTCTCGCCGTGCAGTTCGTTCATCACGTTCCGGACCCGGCTGCCCACGGGCCCGATGCAGGCGCCCTTCGCGTTGACGCCCGGCTGGTGCGACCGGACCGCGATCTTGGTCCGGTGGCCCGCCTCGCGAGCGATCGCGACGATCTCCACCGCGCCTTCCGCGATCTCGGGGACCTCCAGGGCGAACAGCTTCTTCACCAGGCCCGGGTGAGTCCGCGACAGGGTGACCGAGGGCCCCCGGTGGCCCTTGCGTACGTGCAGGACGTAACACCGGATCCGTTCGCCGTGGATGTACCGCTCACCGGGCACCTGCTCGACGGACGGCAGGACCGCCTCCAGCTTGCCGAGGTCGACGAGCACGGTCCTCGGATCCTTGCCCTGCTGGATCACCCCGGCGACGATGTCGCCCTCACGTCCGGCGTACTCGCCGAAGGTCAGCTCGTCCTCGACGTCGCGCAGCCGCTGCAGGATCAGCTGCCGCGCCGTGGTCGCCGCGATCCGGCCGAACCCGGCCGGCGTGTCGTCGTACTCCCGGACCACGGCGCCGTCCGGGCCGGTCTGAATGGCCCAGACCGTGACGTGACCGGTCTTCCTGTCCACCTCCACGCGCGCGGTCGGTGACGCGCCCTCGGACTTGTGGTAGGCGACGAGCAGCGCGTCCTCGATGGCCTTGATCGCCTGGTCGAGCGAGATGTCCTTCTCGCTTTCCAGGCTTCGCAGCACGCTAAGGTCAATGTCCATCGCGGGTCGCTCCAAGCTCCGTTGGCGGGTGCCCGAACTCCACCTGGACGGCCCCCGCGCCCAGCGCGGCGTACGGGAAGCGGCGGCGCGTCTTCGGGTCATCCTCGACGTCCAAGGTCACGCCGTCGGCGTCGGCGGAAACGATCCGGCCGGAGACGAACTGCGCCCCGGCTGAATCGGTGACCGTGACCTGGACCAGCCGTCCGACCGCGCGCCGCCAGTGCCTGCGGTCGGTCAGCGGACGGTCCACGCCAGGCGATGAGACCTCGAGCGTGTAAGGGAAATCGCCCATCACGGCCACCGTGTCGAGCGCGGCGGACAGTTCGCGGCTGACCGCCGCTGCGTCATCCAGGCTCACGCCCCGGTCGCTGTCTACCACCACGCGCAGCAGCCTCCGCCTGCCCGCGGCGGTCACCCGTACCGACTCCAGGTCCATTCCGGCCGCGGCGACGACGGGCCCGATGACATCGGCGACCCTGCCTTCGTCGACGGACCCTCCGGATTCAGTCCGGCGCGGGGGGGACTTTTGCGTCCGTCCCCCCGGGTCGTTTCCCGGCGCGGGGGTCTGGGCGGACCGTCCCGCCGAGGTGGCGCCGCGAGGCTTCGGCGCGTGACGCGGGCCACCGGGCATCACGACCTCCTCGTCCACGACCTGCAGGATTGGCTCCTAGCCTATCCGCAGCGGGGCCGTTGCGCGGATAGGACCGGCCAGCGGACGTGGTAGCTTGCCGGTGTGCCAGACATCCTGCCGAGGCGCCGCGCGCTACTGGCCTCGGCGGCCGCACTGCCTGTGCTGCTCGGCACCGCAGGCTGCCGGTCGGAAGACGTGTTCACCGGGCCTGATCCGCTGGCTGGTCCGCCGCGCCCCGCGCCCGACGTGATTACCCTCAAGGCGGTCATAGCGGCGGAAGAAAGCCTGGTTCAACTGTACAAGACGGCCATCGGCGCCGATCCGCGCGCCGCGGACCGGGCGCGCCTGCTGAACCCGCTGCTCGCCCAGCACGAACAGCATCTCACCCAACTCCGGGCCCGGCTGATCGTGCCGGCCGGGGCGCCGACGGCGCAGGCGTCGCCACGCACGTCGCCGGCCCCGGCGCCGGCCC
>JASIGD010000096.1 GCA_030045295.1 Streptosporangiaceae bacterium | reverse complement strand
GTTCATGACGCAGCAGCTGTAGTTCCCGTCCGGGCCCGCGTGCAGGCTGGCGAAAAAGTCCTGCCGGGTGCCGCCCTCATCCTCGAAGAAATCCACCTCGGGCGGCCAGACGCCCTGCTGGGCCGGCCACAAGATGGCCAGGTTGTTGATGGCCAGCCCCGGCTCGTAGTCGCCCTTCATCCGGACCAGGTACATGCCGTAAGTCTGCGGGTTCCCGTAGAACATCACGCCGCCCTGGGCCGACGGCGTCGCCAGCAGGTGCAGCGCGCCGCCGCTGACCGACACGTTGGACGGGTCCCAGTTGCCGTCCGGGTCACCGCCCGGCTCGCCGCTGTACGCGCCCCACCCCGACGGCAGGCTGTCACCCGGGAAGTCCGTGCTGTAGGTCAGCCGCCACCCGGGCACATTGCTGGGCGGCCCCGAGCTCGGCGCCGGCGAACGACCGGCCTGGCTGGTGTGCGGTTGCTGGAGTGCCCACGTGACAGTTGCCGCCGCGGCGATGATCACCACAGAGGCGACTATCAGCCATGACCGTCTGCCCACCAACCTTGACGCCTTAGAGCGTCCGGGCCGTGGTTGTTCGCGCGTGCCCGGAGGCGGCCCGGGGGGAGTCATGTTCGAAATGAGGTCACCTTGCCCAGTCGTGGCTGGCGCGAGCCGCCGGGCCCGGCCCGCCTGCGCTGATTTTATCGTCGGCCGGGGCGCGCCGCCGCCGCGTCGCCGGTGTGCCGATCTGGCCGCAGCCGAGATGCCAGGAGACCGCGGAGCGTAGTCCGGGAACCGAGAAACCCTGCTACCCTGCCTCGGGTGGCCGCCGTCGATGATCTGGGTGTGAGTGTCGTGGTCTGCGCGTACACCGAAAGGCGGTGGATGCTCACCCGCGCGGCGCTGGACTCTGCGCTGCACCAGAGCCTTCGGCCACGGCAGGTACTGCTGGTCGTGGACCACAACGTCGGCCTTGCCGCAAGGGCGCGCCGCGAACTGTCCGGGGTGACGGTCCTGGAGAGCGACGGCACCCCCGGCCTGTCGGGAGCGCGCAACACGGGCCTCAAGGCGGCCACACAACCGGTCACCGTATTCCTGGACGATGACGCGGAGGCGCGACCAGGCTGGCTGGAATCCCTGGTACGGCCGTATTCGTCCCCCGACGTCGTAGCCACAGGGGGCAGCGTGCATCCGCGGTGGCCGGGCCGCCGGCCACGCTGGCTGCCGCCCGAGTTCGACTGGGTCGTCGGCTGCAGCTACCGGGGACTGCCGGAGACAATCAGCGTGGTACGTAACCCGATCGGCGCCAGCATGAGCCTGCGGACCAGCCTGGCGCTCGAGGCCGGAGGCTTCGACGATGCGGTGGGACGGGTGGGCACCAGCCCGCGGGGCTGCGAAGAGACCGAATTGGCCATCCGGCTGACCGCGAGCCGCCCGGGGTCGGTCATCTTCTACGTTCCCGCCGCGGCCGTCGACCACTACGTCAGCGCAGAACGCCTCAGATTCGGCTACTTCGTGCGCCGTTGCTGGCACGAAGGACTCTCCAAAGCCGACGTGGTCCGGATGGTCGGCTCCTCCGCGGGCTTGGAACGCGAGCGGCGTCAGACCAGCGTGGTGATCCCGGCCGCGCTGCTGCGTGAACTGCGCGGCCTCGCGACCGGTGACGCAGGCGCGGGCATGAGGATGACCACAGCTATCACGGGCCTATCCACCGTCGTGGCCGGGTACTTCACCGGCCGCGCGCGCTTGGCGGGACGCAGCCGCAAGCCGAGCCGGCCACCCCTCGTCGGCAGTTGCCTCGCCCCGGTCAGACCCGCGGCCGCGCCCGAGGAGTAGCAGGCCCCACTGCGGCCACCAGCGCGCTGCGCCGACACTAGGACTTCGCACCCGGCGGAAGCTCGTAAACGAGCGTACCGTCCTGGTTCACGATCAGCTTCCACTTCGGCGAGCGCGCCAAAGACTCCTGCAGGATCTGGAAGCTATCGGATGGTGCCTGCGCGTACGCGGCGTTATACGGCGCCATGCTCGGGGCGATCACCACGTAAGCAGGTTCCTGGCCCTGCGTGTAGGTGGTGGAGTTCTCGGCGATCAGCTCGGCGATGTCAGGTGTCGCCTGGCTGACCACCGGCGTCCCGTTTTTGGAACCGAAGATGCTGATCCAAGTGAAAAGATAGTACCGGTCCGTAACCTCAATGGGAGCATTGTCCTCGGCCAGGTACACAGGACCCACACGGGCGTGCTCCTGGAAGGCCAGCAGTGCAGTGACCTCCGATTGCGGGAACGTGTTGAAGGCGTCATTCCCGTCGAAGGCAACCAAGAACAGACCGAGGACCAAACACAGTGCCGCCGGGGCGCGCAGCCAGCGCAGGGCGGGCTTGACCCAGGACAGATCGAGGCCCCCGGCTGGCGCGCGCAGCCGCGGCACCATTTTCCGGGAAAGGGTCCCCGGTTCGACGGCCGCGGCGGCCAGGGCAGCGGCCCACGGCAGAGAGAACAGGTAGACCCGCAAGATTCCCTCGTTGCCGTACTGCCCGAACAGAACCAGGACGGGCGAGTAGGTCAGGACAATTAGGGCGAGCACGATCCGCCCTGAATGCCGGAGCCGCCACGCGCCGACCAGAGCGAGAAGCCACATGGTCACCGACAGTGCGATTGCGCAGTGCTGGATCAGCACCTGACTGGCCGGAAGGCTCAACCCGGAATAGGAGGAGGCGGACGGGGGTGCCGCGTTCCCGAAGAAGCTGCCCAGTGAGCTCAGCAGGCCGAAGTGGCTGTTCACGTACGAAAGACGCGGCAGCAGGTACGCGACCGCGATGGCGAGCATGGCCAGCGGCAGCCACCGCGGCCGCAGCGGGCGCGCGGCAGCGAGGACCAGCAACTGGACGGCGACGATGTAGGGCGACAGCTCGTGGGTGAAGGTCAGCACGAAATAAAGGAGCAGGATGGTAACCACAAACGCGGTGCGGCGCACCGGAGGCACGAGCAGATCCGGTGACGGTCTGGCGCGCGGCCGACGCGGTTCCGCGGCCGGGTGACGATACCCCGAGGCCGCCGGGCCGGTGCGACCGGACGGCGCGCCGTCCTGCGCCGAGCTGCCGCCGTCCTGGGGGAGCACGATCTGGATGCTCTGCGGGCTGAGCTCCAATCCGACGTCGTCCAGGCGCCGCGTGATAGCTTCCTTCACCGAGCGCGCCTGCCGCTCGCTGGCGCAGTGGACCGCGATGGCATCGGGAGGGTGCTTCAACCTGACGTCCGGGAAGTCACGCCCCATCCAGGCATCAAGTGCGTAGTAGAGGACCAGGTCAGTCAGTACCTGTGCGAGCGGAGATCCCGCTTGCGTGCTGAGGCTGCCGGTGCCCAGCGAGCCGTCGGGTCGCTGAACCGGCGTGTTCAAGCACCGCCTCACATAGTCGACAACCCACCTCTGCTCGGTGGTCGCCGCGACGACCTGAAGGACCAGATCGGGCCGAAGGTTGGCGGAAGCCGCCCGCGTGTCGATCATGATGATCCGGCTGCCAGGCTGTTGGCCTGCGGGCAGGCGGGCGTTGCTGTCAGCGTGAGCGCGGCGCATCTGCAGCAGGCCCGTTCTAAGCCTCCGGCCTACAACCTCCCGGGCGATTCTGTCGCGGACAATAGGGATGCCCCAGGTCTCGGCCTGGCCTCCCCCGGGTACCGGCATGACACGGACAGGAGCGGGGCGGTACTCCCCCGAACGCAGCTGATCCCAGACCCTCTGCAGGTTATGCGCCAAGCGCTGCTCGAAGTCCGCGATCGTGACGCCGTCGATCCCGGCCGGTCCCTGATAGGACCTAATTGCCTGGTATGCCTCCCGGACCTCCTGCTTGGAGACTGCGGCCTGCTTGCCCGCCTGTTGCGGCTCGGTCGCCCGCCTCCTCCGCAGCCACCGGCGCCGCGGCGCGAACTGCGCCCGGTTGCCCGTATAAAGCCAGTGCATCGTCAGCGCCATGATGCCCAGTGAGAGGACCGTACCGAGCGCCTGAGGCGAGAAGTAGTCCTGGCCGATCCAGTTGGCCGCGGGGTACAGCAGGAGCGCCATCCAGCGCTGCCGGAACGTCAGCGAGAGCGCGTCGTAAATCAGGTACAGCAGGGGAAGGGCGGCGAGCTCGAATACGAGCTGCGACCACTTCGCGTAGGCGAGAGGACTGCCCACGCCCGCCACTTTCCCGAACCAGGCAGCGAGAGCAAAAAAACCCGGCCAATTCTGGTAGATATCGATGGTGCTATTCAGCGCGCCGTGCGCATTAACGTACTGGACCACCCCGATGGTCTTGTAGAGCCAGGAGTAGCGGCCCTCCGGGTACACCAAGGCGGGTGTCCCGTAGAGGATGACCACCAGCCCGATCGCGTGCAGGCCCATCCGCCACTGTGAGGCATTCGCCACGGTGAGCTCGACCACAGCCGACAGAACGAGGAGAGCGAGCCCGGCGTAGAAGACGACCGGCAGCTGTGGCGCGAGCCCAAGAGGCCCGAGCGTGGTCGTGTTCGCCCGGCTGACCCCGATTACCCACAGCACGATGCTGACCGGCAGGGCCACGTCCGAGAAATGGATAGCCGTCCGGCGCGCGACAACGGGAGGCAAGGTGGTCGTCTGCTCACCCGGGCTCGGCGCCGACGTAACCGCCCGCCCGGTGGGCTCGGCTGGCCCGGGGGAGGATCCGGCGTAATGCGCGACTCGATTCAGCGTCCAATAGCTGTCATCGGGCGAACCTGCCTGCGCAGGCACCTCTCCATCGTCACGGCCCCTTTTGGAATGACGACCACCCTGGCCGGCCGGCGCGGTGTCGGTCATGAGTTCCTTCGCCGTCGGACGATGCCGACCGCCAGCGCGGCCAGGCTCAGCACGGCCTCAACCTGGAACAAGCCCAATGGGTGCCAGAAGTGAGCCCACAGCGTGACGGTGGCCAGGAAGGCCAGGACACCAAGGCTGACAACCATGGACGCGCCCAGGTCCGACCAGCGTGCCATCCGCGGATAGTTGGTGATGATGGCACGGCCGGGAACGAAGAAGGTAAATGCCAGCACCAGCAGGATGCGCAGCGGCCCGGAGGCGCCTACCTGCACCACAGCGAGCAACGCGACGGCGGCCACTGCCGCCAGGACGTCAAGCACCTCGGCTCGTTGCGCTGCTGGCGGCAGGGTCCCTGGGTATCCCACGGTCATCCCTCCAGTGTCACGTAAATGTACAGCGGAGTGAGCAGCTTCCGGTACCACGGGCGCCCGGCGTCGAGGCATGACGTAGTGAACGGCCGATCATACGTGTACTATGCCCTGCGCTGGCATACGGTATGGGTAATTCAGCAGGTGTACAGCGGGGACAAAGAAGTCGGGGTCCGGAGGCAGAGCTGACTGATCGATCACCGGCGGGCCCGCCGCCACGGGCGGTCAGGCCGGCCCCGGCCACGGGCAGGCACGCCCGGCCGCCACAGGCGGCCGGGCAAGTACTGCCCGGCCAGCTCGCGGACTGGCCGACCTGCACGCTCGACGAGATGCAGCTCGGCGACCTCGAGCTGCTCACGTCCGGGGCGTTCGCCCCGCTGCGCGGCTTCATGACCGCCGCCGACGTGGCCGCGGTCGGCGAAGGAGGCATGCTGGCCGACGGCACTTCACGGCCGGTACCGGTGACGCTGGAGGTCCCCGCGGCCGCGGTCCCGGACGACGCCGACCATCTGGTGCTTCAGGACCAGGAGGGCCTGCCGCTGGCCGTGCTCACGATCACCGA
>JASIGD010000095.1 GCA_030045295.1 Streptosporangiaceae bacterium | reverse complement strand
GACGTGGTCACCGGTGGCCGCCGGTACGCCTCTGACCAGCAGGTACCGGACATGCTGTACGGCGCCGTGCTGCGCCCGCCCGTCCCCGGGGCCTCGCTGCGGGCCGTGGACACCAGCCCGGCGGCCGAGATGCCCGGCGTCATCGTGGTGCGCGACCGGGAGTTCGTCGCGGTGACCGCGCCCGACCTGGCCACCGCGCGGCGTGCGGTCGCGGCGATCAGGGCCGACTGGGACGGACCGCCCGCGCACCCCGGTCCGATGGCCGAGTACCTGCGCTCGCACCCGGCCGAGAGCCAGGGGTGGCTGAGGCCCGCCGACCACGGCTCGGGCGACGTGCGGGCCGCGCTGGCCGGCGCGGCGGTCACCGTCGAAGCCGAGTACACCACCGCCTACCTCGCTCACGTCCCGCTGGAAACCAGGGCCGCGGTGGCCGCCTGGGCCGACGGCCGCCTGACCGTCTGGACCGGCAACAGCGTCCCGTTCCCGGTCCGCGCTCGGCTGGCCGGGACCCTGGGCATCAGGGAGCAAGACGCGCGGGTCATCGTCCCGCCGACCGGCGGCGGGTTCGGCGGTAAGCACGGGGACGAGGCCATCGAGGCCGCCCGGCTGGCCCGCGCCGTGGGCCGGCCGGTCAAGGTGCACTGGAGCCGCGCGGAGGAGTTCCAGTTCGGCTACGTCCGGCCGATGGCCGTAATCGACATCCGGGCGGCGGTCGATACCAACGGCGAGATCGCCGCCTGGGATCTGCTGAACATCAACGCCGGCCCGCAGGGCACTGCCCTGCCGTACCAGGCGGCCAGCTGGCGGCTTCGCTACCAGCCGGCCGCCTCGCCGCTCGCCCAGGGCCCTTACCGGGCCCTGGCCGCCACCGCCAACACCTTCGCCCGCGAATCGTGTATCGACGAGCTGGCGTGCGCCTCGGGCCGCGATCCGGTGCAGTTCCGGCTTGACCGCCTCACCGACCAGCGGCTCGCGGCCGTGCTCCGCGCGGCGGCCGAACGGTTCGGGTGGCAGGCGGACGCCAGCCGTTCGGGGCGAGGCCAGGGCGCCGCGGTGGGGCTGGAGAAGGACGGGCGGGTCGCGACCTGTGCCGAGGTGGCCGTCGACACCGACGGCACCGTGCGGGTGAGGCGGATCGTGACCAGCTACGAGTGCGGTGCCGTGGTCAGCCCGGCCACCGTGCTCAGCCAGATCGAAGGCGGCACCGTCATGGCGCTCGGCGGCGCCCTGTTCGAGCAGGTCACGCTCACCGGTGGCCACCTCGGCAGCCGGTCGCTGGCCGGCTACCGAGTGCCGAGGTTCAGCGACATCCCGGCGATTGACGTGGTGCTGGTCGACCGCCCGGATATCCCGTCCGCCGGGGCCGGCGAGACGCCGCTTATCGCCGTCGCGCCGGCGCTGGCCAACGCCATATTCGCCGCCACCGGCCGGCGGCTGCGCGCGCTCCCGCTCGTTCCGGCGGGCCAGCTCGCCTGGGGTGAACGAAATGAGCCGATGACCCGTAGTACCTAGTGGGAGATCAACACGGTGCGGAGACTTGCCATGCGAAGAATATGGAGTGTCATCGGATTGGCCGCCGCCGTGCTGCTCGTCGCGGCGTGCAGCAGCTCGGCCAGTTCCACTAGTTCGTCTAGCCCGTCCGCCGCCGCCGCCGCGGCCAGCGCGACCTCCAGCTCGTCCGGGACCACGCTGCTGAGCCGGGCGATCAACGGAACGCAGGTGCTGACCAACTCGGCGGGTTATACCTTGTACTGGTTCGGCCCGGACACGTCGACCACGTCCAAGTGCAACGGTTCCTGCGCGACGTACTGGCCGCCGGTGAAGGGACCCGCCACCGCGGGTTCCGGCGTGACCGGCACGCTGGGCACGATCACCAGGTCGAACGGCGTGAAACAGGAAACCTACGACGGGCACCCGCTGTACACCTACGTCGGGGACACCTCGCCCGGGCAGGTTAAGGGCAACGGGCTCAACCTCTCCGGCGGAGTGTGGCACGAGGTCACGGTGTCGGGCAGCGCGCCCGCATCCGGTACCACGACCACCTCCGGTGGTTACGGAGGCGGGTACTGAGCGCCGTTTTACCCGCGGTGCCGTTATCCCACCGGCCGCGCGAGTGCGGGGGCCGGCCGGTACTCGAGTTCGTCCGCGTCAACCGGGCCGCGGAGCAGCGCCGCGTCCTTGAAGTAGTGCTGCCGTAGCCGCCAGGGCGCCCGGTCTCCCTGCCGCGGCAGAGCCGCCCGCGACCGCTCGAAATAGCCCGAGGTCATGTCGATGAACGGCGAGATGGCCATGGGTGCCGACGGCAGCCGCGGGGTGACGATCGCGTAACGGCGTTCGCGCATGAACCGCAGCATCCGGGCGACGCACCGGGAGACCAGGTCGACCTTGAGCGTCCAGGAGGCGTTGGTGTAGCCGATCGCGAACGCCATGTTGGGCACGGCATCGAGCATCATGCCCTTATAGGCGACGCGCTGCCCGACGACGACCTTCTCGCCGTCCACGGTCAGGTCGATCCCGCCGAGAGGCAGCAGGTTAAGCCCGGTGGCGGTGACGACCACGTCGGCCTCCAGCTGCGCGCCCGAGCGCAGGCGTATCCCGGTCGGGGTGAACTCCCGGATGTGGTCGGTCACGATATCGGCCTGGCCGGACTTGACCGCCTTGAAGAAGTCGCCGTCGGGGACCAGGCACATGCGCTGGTCCCAGGGCTCGTAGGCCGGGGTGAAATGCGTGTTCAGGTCGTACCCGGGCGGCAGGCGCTTTTCTGCCCCGCGCCGGAGCATCTCCCGGGCCCGGGCCGGGTGCTTGCGGCAGAAGCCGTAGATCACGGTCGTGAGCCGCGCGTTCTTCCAGCGCACCGCCGCGTAGGCCTGCCGCTCGGGCAGCGCCTTGCACAGCAGGTCGGCGACTGCATCCCGGCCCGGAAGGGACAGGATGTACGACGGCGAACGCTGCAGCATCGTCACGCGGGCGGCGGTCCCGGCGATGGCCGGGATGAGCGTGACCGCGGTCGCGCCACTGCCGATGACGACGACCCGCTGGCCGGCCAGGTCGAGGTCTTCGGGCCAGTGCTGAGGGTGCACCACCGTCCCGGCGAAGTTCTCCAGCCCGGGCCAGTCCGGCGTGTAGCCCTCGCTGTACCGGTAGTAGCCGGAGCACACGTAGAGGAAGCCGCAGGTGCGCGTAGTCAGCGCCCCGGTCGTCGTATCCTCGACGGTCACCGCCCAGCGGGCGTCGTCGCCGGACCACTCGGCCCGTACCACGCGGGAGTGATACCTGATCCGCCGGTCCACGCCGTAGGCGGAAGCGGTGTCCCGCAGGTAGCGCAGTATCTCCTGTCCGCCCACGATCGCCCTGGCCTTTGTCCACGGCCGGAACGGGTAGCCGAGCGTGAACATGTCCGAATCGGAGCGGACGCCGGGGAACCGGAACAGGTCCCACGTCCCGCCGCTGGCGCCCCGGGCCTCGACGATGGCGTACGACAGGCCCGGAGCGTCGGTTTGCAGCCGGCACGCCGCCCCGATGCCGGACAGCCCGGCCCCCACGATGAGCACGTCGGTGTGCTCCGCGGCGGTGTCCTCGGGCAGCACGGGCGCAGTCGTCATGTTCGGATTATGCACGTCCTCCCGAAGACGTCTCACGTCCCGCCGTCGCGCGAGCGGGACGCCCCGTCGCCCGCCCCGGTCCCGGCGCAGGTATCGTGGGCAGCGTGTTCGACGTTCCCCGCCGCCTCGGCGCCGCCGCGCCGGGCCGTCCCTGAGCCCCTACGGCCGTGCCGTCCCGCAGCCTGATGCGTCCGCCCGCGAGCCGGGCCAGCGTACGTTCAGCACGGTTCGTGGCGCTCGCTGCCCGGTGGATCCGCGACGGCAGGCGCCTGGATATGCAGGGCCTGGCCGATGAGCTCGGCGTCTCGCGGGTGACCCTGTTCCGCCGGGCCGGCAGCCGCGAGGCGCTGCTCAGCAAGGCGCTGTGGGTGCTCACCGAGCGCACCCTGGAGGTGGCCGCGGCGCGGTGGGAGTCCGAACGGCCCGACGGCGAGCTGCACACCCCGGGCACCGGCCGGCACCTCAACGCCATCGTCTCGCAGTCCAAGGGCCTGCGCCGGCTGCTCACCGACGAGCCCGCCCTGGCCATGCGCGTCCTCACCGACCCGCGCGGGCCGGTCCAGAGCGGGACCGTGGCCTTCGTCGAGCAACTGCTGCGGCGTGACGCCGCCGAATTCGGCCTGGTCATGCTCGTCGAGCCAGCGGTTTTGGCCTACGCGCTGGTCAGGCTGGGGGAGTCGTTCCTGTACGCGGACGTGCTCGCCGCGCGCAAGCCCGATGTCGAGACCGCCGACCGCCTGCAGCAGGAGTTGCTCGAGGCGTCGTGCCGTGCCGTGGCGGTCGCGGCGCGCCGCCCCGCGGGCTCAGCCCAAGGCGTCGCCTGAACGAGCCAGCCGGTTCGCCCGAACGAGCCAGCCGGTTCGCCTGAACGAGCCAGGCGGGCAGCCGCTCGGACCGCCCGCCTGACCCAGATCCTGACCGCCGGTCAGGCAGCGGCCCTGATCTTCTCCAGCTCGGCCTGCACCATGGCCTCGTGCTCTTCCTCGTCCCGCTTGGCGTCGCGCGTCCGCCACCGGCCGCGCAGCAGCGGGATGGACAGCAGGAACAAGATGATGCCGCCGAAGCAGATCCAGTACCAGGTCCTCCACTGGCCGGCCGTTTGCCCCGCGGCCTTCAGCACCGCGGCAGTGTGCGCCTTCAGGTAGGGGAAGACGCCCGGCGGGACCTTGGACAGCGCGGTCAGCTGCGCCGAGTAGGGCGCCATCGTCGTCAGCTCCGTCGAGTACGGCGCGATGGTCTTCAGCCGCGTCGAGTACGGCGCGATCGTCGTCAGGTCCGCCGCGTACGGGGCGACGGTCTTCAGCGCTGGCGCGGCCGCGATCACGCCGGTGATGGCCGCCTTGTTCGCCGAGATCGTCGAAAGGATCCCCAGGCCCTTAGCGCCGCCGCCGGCGGCCGCGACCGCCTGGGCCAGCAGTGAGGGCGGAATCTTGGCCGGGTTGGAGTAGGTGGCCAGCTTGGCGAACAGCGCCTGGTGGGCCTGGATCACCGCGAGCTCGGGCGCGAACTTCGCCGCGTTCGCGAGCTGCGTGGCGTTTGCCTGCGCGGTGGCCAGCACCGTGGGCGGGATCTTCTGCGCGGTGGCCAGGACGTTAGGCGGGATCGACGCCGCCGTGGCCACGACCGACGGGGGAACCTTCTGGGCGGCCGCCACCACGTTCGGGTGCGCGGAGGCGAACGCGATCTCGGGGGCGTACGTCTTCGCGTACGCCGTCACCGTGGACCCGTAGTTCACCAGCGGGGTGACGGTGGTGACCACCAGCGGGAGGCACAGGTACGCGATGAACACCACGACCCGGATGATCCAGCCCCAGATGGCCAGGCCGGTGGCGATCAGCGCCGGGTTGCGCGCCTCCACGGTCTCGGTGTAGCTGGCCATCCACGGGGTGTAGGCGATGCCGAGGCCGAGCGACAGCAGCGCCAGCATCAGGGCCAGGGTGTAGTAGCCAGGATGGTGGCCCGCCTGCTCCAGGTAGATCACCGTCATCACCGCGGCCAGCACCCCGCCGAACACCATGAACGGCTTCCGTACCCGGGCCCAGTCGGAGACGAACCCGACCAGGATCACCGCGATGACGTTGAACCCCCAGTTCCAGTTGCCCAGCCCGTTGGCGTTTTTGAGCGAGAACCCGAACACGGTGGTCAGGTAGATCACGGAGGCCAAGACGGCGGTGTAGTAGATCAGCAGCATGATCGACACGGCGAACGCGGAGATGATGATGTCGGGCTTGATCAGCTGGCGGAACGGGTGCCGTAGCGCCGCCTCGATGTCGGCATCGGTCATGCCCTTGGCCCGGGCCTCGATCAGCGCGCGGTCGCGCAAGGTCACCATCAGCTGGTCGCGTAGCTGCGGGGACAGCTCCTTCAGCCCGATCAGCGCGATCACGAACACGACGAGCCCGGCGATGCCGGCGATGTGGTACTCATGCGTCCAGAACCGCGTGTCGGTCACCACGGCGGGAATGGTGGCGGTGCCTACCACCGCGACGATCAGGCTGCCCACCACCGGGCCGCTGGTCCAGAAGCCCATGGCCGTGGCCCGGCCCACCTGCGGGGAGAAGTCGCGGATCAGCGCCGGCGTGGCCACCAGGCACATGCCCTCGACGAACGAGACCACGAAACTCGCGATGGTGAAGGGCCACTTGCTGGTCATGGCCGGCAGCACGAAAGCCACGAACACCCCGGCGAACAGCAGCCCGAACACCACCAGGTTGGCCCGGCCGAACCGGTCGGCCAGCCCGGCGAACAGCGACCCGAACGCGCCGATCAGGGCCCCGAACGCCACCGTCACCACGTAGAACGTGAAGGTCATGCCGAGGTTGGGCAGCAGCAGCGTGGACACCGAGCCGCCGACGTACAGCTCGTAGTACAGCGTGATCGTGGCGAGCACCGTGATCGCCAGGTACATCACCCTGGGCGCGGTATTCGGGTAAGCGTGGATCTGCCGGTTCCAGATCCAGGAAAACCATCCTCCAGACCGGGTCGGCGCTGGTTCCGTAGCGACCCCTGCCATGCCGTCACCCCTTATGTCGGAGCGGATAGCTCATGATGTGGCATAAGCGCCGACTCGACGGTAACGCGGCGGCAGGTAACGGATCAACAATATGTTTCAGCCGCGGTCAGCACGCCCATTCCGGCTGCATAACTACTTTGCGCAGCCGGCCTGACCGTCGTTACCCTGCGGGTAAAAGCTCCTGGCGTGGAGGCGATGGTGCCGGGGTCTCGGGCGCAGCGGTTTGTAGTGGTCGTGTTCGACGGGGTTTCGCTGGGGATCATGTCGTTCGCGTTCGGCGTGTTCGACATGGCCGCGCACTACGATGCGCTGCCGGATCTCGACGTGCGGGTCGTGTCCGGCGAGTCCTCGGCCACGCTGACCGGAGGCGGGCTGGCGTGCCCGGCTCCCTACGATCTCGACGCGATCCGGGCCGCGGACCTGGTCATCATCCCGAACTGGCGCGATCCGGCCGAGTCGCCGCCGGAGCCGCTGCTGGAGACGCTGCGTGCGGCGCATGCGGCGGGCGCGCGGGTGGCGGGCCTGTGCTCAGGGGCGTTCGTCCTGGCCGCCGCCGGGCTGCTCGATGATCGTCCGGCGACCACGCACTGGGCGCTGGCCGGCCTGCTGGCCGAGATGTTCCCGAAGGTCCGGGTTCAGCCGGGGCTGCTGTTCATCGACGACGGTGACGTCCTCACCGCCGGCGGCGGCGCGGCCGGCCTGGACCTGGGTCTGCACCTGCTGAGGAGCTACTGCGGCGCGGACCTGGCTAACCGCCTGGCCCGTTACATGGTGGTGCCGCCGCACAGGTCCGGCGGGCAGGCGCAGTACATCGAGCAGCCGGGCCTTGAGCTCGACGAGACCGACCCGGTCGGCGAAACCCTCACCTGGGCGCTCGGGCAGCTCGAGCAGCCCCTGCCGGTCGAGCTGCTCGCCCGACGGGCGCAGATGAGCAGGCGCAATTTCGACCGGCGGTTCCGCGAGATCACCGGAACCGCGCCGTTGACCTGGCTGACCCATCAGCGGGTGCTGCGCGCCCAGCAACTGCTGGAATCCACCCGGCTGCCGGTGGAGGAGGTGGCGCGGCGCTGCGGCTTCTCCTCGGCCGCCGCACTGCGCCCGCACTTCCGGCGGTTCACCGGGACCGCGCCCGCGGCGTACCGGAGCACCTTCGGGGAGGTGTCCTGAATTCGCCGCAAAATGGCGGAATCGGCGCTGTTGCCCAGTGAACCCGAACGGAATGATCGGGACTGCCCATCCTGCCCGACGAGCGCGTCGCACCGAAAACGGGGGTTTCCGTCATGAGCGCGAGCCACGAGATCCGTCCCTTCCGCGTCACCGCCAGCCAGGAGAGCCTGGATGACCTCCGGTCCCGCCTGGACCGGGTGCGCTGGACCAGCGGAATCCCGGGTTCCGGCCCGGGCTACGGGGTGAGCCTGTCGTGGCTGCAGTCGCTGGTGGAGTACTGGCGTGAGGGCTACGACTGGCGGTCGTTCGAGGCCAGGCTCAACTCCTACCCGCAGTTCATCACCGAGATCGACGGGCAACTCATCCACTTCCTGCAGGTCAAGTCGCCGGAACCGGATGCCCTGCCGCTGATCCTGACGCACGGCTGGCCCGGCTCGGTCGCGGAGTACCTGGACGTCATCGGCCCGCTGACCGATCCCCGCGCCCACGGCCGGGACCCGGCTATCGCCTTCGACCTGGTGATCCCCTCACTGCCCGGATTCGCGTTCTCGGCCCCGCTCACCGACCGCGGCTGGGGCACCCAGCGCACGGCCGCCGCGTGGGCCGAGCTGATGCGCCGCCTGGGTTATGAGCGCTACGGCGCGGCCGGAAACGACGCCGGCTCGATGCTCTCCCCGGAGATCGGCCGGCTCGACCCGGAGCGCGTGACCGGGGTGCACGTGACGCAGGTCTTCTCCTTCCCGTCCGGCGACCCGGCCGAATTCGCCGATATGTCCGCCGAGGACATGGCGGCCATGCAGAAGCTGCAGTGGTTCATGGAGACCAAGTTCTCGTTCAACCAGCTGCATTCCCAGCAGCCGCAGACGCTCGCGCACGCCCTGGCCGATTCCCCGGTCGGCTTGCTCGGCTGGAACGCCCAGCTCATGGACGACGACGCGATGGGCGGGCGGAGCCTGGACAACGACTTCATCTTGAGCAACGTCACCCTCTACTGGCTCACGAACACCGGCGGCTCGTCTATCCGCTTCTACTACGAGAACGCCAAGGCGCCCCGCGCGTCCGAGCCGACCGTGGTTCCGCTCGGGGTCGCGGGCTTCGCGGGCGACTTCTCCGGCGTCCGGCGCTTTGCCGAACGCGACCACAAGAACATCGTGCAGTGGACCGTGCACTCCGAGCCTGGCGGCCACTACGCGGCTCACCAGGAACCGCAGGTCCTGGCCGACGACATCCGCGGCTTCTACGCCGGCCTGCGCTGACCCGGAGGCCGCGGCGTCGGCTCGATCGCGCGGACCAGGTCCAGGGCCCGGCCCAGGGTCTCGAGCCGGTCGCCGAGGGTGTCGCCGGCCGGGTACAGGCGGACGGTGTCGACCCCGGCGTCGCGCCAGACCCGCAGCCGCTCCCGCACCATGTCCTCGGTCCCGATCAGCGTGGTGCCCAATACCATCTCGTCGGTGACCAGCCCGGCCGCGCCGTCCCGGTCGCCGGCCTGCCAGCGCTCCCGGACGGCGGCGGCGGTCTCCGCCCAGCCCTGGCGGCTGTAGGCGTCGTTGTAGAAGTTCGTGCTGGCCGAACCCATCCCGCCCAAGCTGAAGGCCAGTCCGGGCTTCCGGGCCGCCACCAGGGCGCGCAGCGACTGCTCGTCCTCGGCGAACGCCACCTCGGCTCCCTGGCAGATGTCGAGGTCGGCCCGCGAACGGCCGGCGTCGGCCAGCCCGGCGTCCAGGTGGTCGAAGTACGCCCGGTCTGCTCCCTCCGGTACGAAGCTCGTCCCCAGCCAGCCGTCCGCGATCTCCCCGGTCAGCCGGAGCATCCGCGGTGACAAGGTGGCCAGGTAGATCGGGATGGGGTAAGCCGAGCGCGTCGACAGCCGCATCGGCCGCGCATCGCCGCCCGGCAGCGGAATCGTGAACTCCCGCCCGGCGAACGAGACCTTCTCGCCCGTGGCGGCCAGCCGGACGATCTCGACCGTCTCCCGCATGCGCGACAGCGGCCGGGCGAACGGCACGCCGTGCAGGCCCTCGATCACCTGCGGCCCGGATGCCCCCAGCCCCAGCAGGAAACGCCCGTCGGACATGTTGGACAACGTGATCGCCGCCTGCGCGATGGCCGTCGGCGTCCGCGTGCCGAGCTGGATGATCCCGGAGCCGAGCAGGATGCGCTCGGTTCGCGCGGCCAGGTACCCCAGGGCGGACGGGGCCTCCGAACCCCATGCCTCGGCCACCCAGCAGATATCCATCCCGAGCTTTTCCGCCTCGCGGATGAATTCGACCGTCTCCGGCCAGCTGCCCCCGGACGCCTCGATCGTGGTCGACGTACGCATTACCCGGGCGTCTGTCCGGTGTCTTCGGCCAGCTGCTTGATCGCCGCGAGAGTGCTGTTCATGTTGGCCTCGAATTCCCGCAGGCGCACGAAGACGATCTTCTGCTCCTTGTCGGGCATGCGATCGATGGCGGACGAGAGCCCCGAACGACCCGGGCCCATCTGCACCCACTGTCGCAGCAGCGTGCCACCGCGGGGCTGCGGTTCGAGGCTGAACCGCCAGATCGCGGAGGGGTACTCCGGATCCCCGACCGCCCAGGCGAACACGCGAGGGGGCTCGTACTCCACGACCACGCAAACCGTGGACCACTCCCCGAACGCCTCGTGCTTATTGCGGCCCTCGAAACGAGCCCCGGGGCCCGGTCCGCTGCGGCCGTCCAGCCATTCCACCGACTGCAGCTCGGGACTCGTCCGCGGCATCAGACCGATGTCCGAGACCAGCTCCCACACCCGCTCCGGCGGGGCGGCGATCACGATCTGCACCTCGACCGTCGGCTTGTCCGCGTACCGCGCGCCCGTCCACTCCACGCCCGAACCGCCTCCTCGTCCGTGAGCTCCAAGCTTGCGCAGATTCACTCACCGGTCAAGGTCAGGTCCTGGCCGGTGCTTCAGGCGGCGCGGCGATGGACCAGCCAGACGGTCGCGGCGAGCAGCAGCACCGACAGCGCGAGCAGCCAGCCGCCCTCGATCCACTGGAACGCCCAGAACCGGCTGATCGGCTGGTAGCTGGTCCACAGGGTGTAGCCGTGCTGGTTGAGGTACTGCGTCGGGTTGATGGTTTTCACGAACTGACCCGGCGCAACTTGCCTTGCCGCGGGGAGGTACTGCTGGAGGACCTGGTTGATCGTGGCCTGACTGACCGGCTTGCCGCCCCTGGTCCACCACTGGCTGATGACCCAGGCGGAGCCGGGCAAGTCCGGCTTGCCGGTAACCAGCGGCGTCATGTAGTGCTGGCGCAGGTACTGCCCCGCTGTGAGGGCGAGCCCGGTGTAGACGACCAGGGTGGCGGCGATCGCGGGGACGACGCGGCGGATGAGCGTTCCGGCCAGGGCGCCGATCGCGAAGGCGGCCAGCGTCCAGGCCGCGAACGCGATCCCGCGCAGGTCGAACAGGTCGGGAAAGAACGGGGTCTGCTGTCCCTCGGCGAAGAACGGCTGGTAGTACCAGGAGAACAGGACGCTGAACGCCCCGGTGGCGGCTGTCACCGCGAGCGCGAGCGGCACCAGCTTCGCGACGGTCCAGCGGGTACGCCCGAAGCCCTGAGTCCAGGCGAACCTGAAGGTGCCGGTCTCCAGTTCCCGGGCCAGCACCGGAGCGCCGACGAACGCCCCGATCAGCGCGGGCACCACCTGCAGCAGCGCCGCGATTATCTGCGCCGTCGGCCAGTAGGCGCTATTGAAGTCGTCGATCATGTTCCCGCAGGCAAATGAGCTTGCCGGGCGGCAGGCGGCCGCGGCGGCGTAGGCGTGGTGCATCTGCAGTCCGGTGATCCACAGGTACACCGCCAGCGCGCCGAGCAGCGCGGCCACCCCGGTCAGCACGAAGCGGTGCTGCCGCCAGGTGACCCAGCCCATCTGCTGCCACGGCACCGGCCGCAGGCTTGCGTCCTGCCCGGGGCGGGCGGGCACGGTCAGCGCGGTCATCTCATCACCTCCGACGGTTCGCCGGTTTCAAGCGGTAGAGCCCGGCCGCGGGCCGGGCCAGGCAGCGCCGCGGCGCCGGGCTCGCGCAGGTAGGCCAGGGCCAGTTCTTCAAGGCCGACCGGGTGCGCCTCCCAGCCCCGCGGGACCGGATCATCCGCCGTCGCCCGGACCAGCAGGTGGGCCTGCGCCCTACCGCGGCTGACATGCACCACCGGCAGTCCGGCACACCTATCTACCTCAGCGGCCGGGCCGGTCAGGACGCGGTGCGAGGCGAGCAGGTCGTCCACCTCGCCGGCCACCTGCACCCGGCCCCGCGACAGCAGGATCAGGTAGTCTGCGACGCGCTCCAGCTCGGCCAGCACGTGCGACGACAGCACGACGGACACGCCGTCCGCGGCCATCGCCGTCATCACCAAGGCCATGAAGTCGTGCCGGGCCACCGGGTCCAGCATCGCCACCGGCTCGTCCAGCACCAGCAGCCGCGGCCGGCGGGCCAGAGCCAGGGTCAGCGCGAGCTGGGCCTGCTGCCCGCCGGACAGCTTCCCGGTCCTCCGGTTCAGCGGGATGCCGAGATCGGCCAGCCGGGCCTCGGCGTAGCCCCGGTCGAAGGTCCGGTTCAGGTTCCGGGTCAGGTGCAGCATGTCCGCGGCAGACAGGCTCTTGTACAGCGGCGTGTCCTGCGCGACGAACGCGATGCCGTCCAGCGCCGCCATCGAACCGGCGGGCCGGCCGCCGAGCACGCTGATAGCGCCCGCGGACGGCGCGGCCAGGCCGGCCGCCAGGTTCAGCAGCGTAGTCTTACCCGCGCCGTTCGGGCCGACCAGCGCCGCCACGTGCCCGCCGGGGATCGCCAGCGTGCACTCGCGCAGCGCCCACGTGCTGCCGTACCGCTTGCTCAAGCCGCTGGTCTCGATGACGTTCACGCTCTGTGCCCCGCTCATGCTCTGGACCTCGTTCATGCGACGCCCTCCGTTCCCCCGTTCGTCCCGCCGCGGCGCCCCCCTGTTTCGCCGCGGCGCTTATAGAAATCCCGCAGCGCGCTGCTGAACAGCGCCACGATGCCGTCCTCGTCCAGGCCCGCCGCGTCGGCGGTGGTCAGCCAGCCGAGCAGGGACTTGTGCAGCCCGGCGAGTTCCGGGAGCCCGACCTGGCTGAGCGTGGCCTGGACGAACGTGCCCTGCCCGGGCCGCCCGGCCGCCAGGCCCTTGACCTCCAGCTCCTTGTACGCCTTCAGCACCGTGTTCGGGTTGATCGCCAGCGAGGCGACCACGTCCCTGACCTTCGGAAGCTGGTCGCCGGGCTTGAGGTAGCCCAGCCGCAGCGCGTGCTCCACTTGCTGCACCAGCTGCAGGTAGGTCGGCACCCCCGAGGCGGCATCCAGCCGGAACTCGATCGGTGATCCCGGCCCGCCCGGCCCGCCCCCCGGCGTGCCGCCGGCATCCGGCGGAAGTTCCGGGACTGCCGGAGCCCCTGTTTCCGACAGGTCGGCAAACAGCCCGCTCAGGTCGGCCCGGGTCTTGGCGCTCATGGCCCGCCCGACCCGGTCGTCGAACTCGGCTTGGTCGAGGCGGCCAGCGGCGAAGTGCTCCGCCAGCCGGTCGGCGACCGCTTCGCGTTCGGCGTCGGAGACGCGCAGGTGCTGATCGGAATACATGCCGCCCGGAGGTGAAGCACCGGCCCAGCCGCCCGGAGCCGAAGTACCAACCCCGCCGTCCGGCGCGCCGTACCCTTTATCTATATCCATAAGACAAAGATACAGCCGGTATCCCGGCTGTCAACCTGACGGCCTACAGCAGCAGCGCAGCGCTGCCAGGCCAACCCAGGGATTACGAAAGTCGAGTGACATTCCGGCGGTGATAAAAGATATTGAATCTATTTTCGTTAAAGTCCGGCATTTTGTCACATGAATGCGATAAGATGTTCCCTATCGGTACCTTCCAGGTTCCATCCTCAACGGGCGGGGGTTTCATGGTCCAGGACTCGTTCCCCGATCGCGGGCCTGACGGCGACGAGCCCGACGGCTCCGGGCCGCTGCCGGGCGGCGAGACCGGGCCGGCCGGTGCCGGGCCGGGCGATGCCGGGTCGGGTCCGGAGCAGGGCCTGTTTATCTGCTTGCCGGCGGGGGAGCTGTCGCTGGAGGGGTTCGCGCAAGAGGGCCGGGCCGACACGATGGCGCCCGGGCCGCTGCTGGCCGAGGTGGTGCACGCCGTCCTCGGCGAAGACGGCGCCGGGCTGGCCGGGCTGGCCGATGACCAGCTGATCGGGGTCATCTCCGCGGCCCGGCGGCTGGAATCGCGGGCCGCGTGGACGCTGCTGGCCGCGCTGGGCGAGCTGGCCCGCCGCCGCCCGCCCGGGCAAGGACCCGGGGATGCCGGCCGGTGCGGGGTCAGCGACTTCGCCGCCGATGAGGTGGCCGCCGAGCTGAACCTGACCGTGCTGTCCGCGGCGGAGCAGGTCGGGTACGCCTGCGCGGTCGCGGCCCGGCTGCCGCGGACGTTCGCCGCGCTGGCCGCCGGCCGGATCCGCCCGGTGCACGCGCGGATCATCGAGGACGAGACCCGGATCTTGTCCGCCGAGGGGGCGGCGCGGGCTGATGAGCAGCTGGCCGCGGCGGCGGGGTCGATGACGTTCGGGCGGCTGCGGTCGGCGGCGCACCGGCTGGTGCTGCAGCTGGACCCGGGGTCGGCGCTGCGGCGCAAGGAGTCGGCGCGGCAGGACGCGCACGTGCGCCGGTTCCGGGAAGACTCCGGGAACGCGGGCATGGTGGCCCGGGAGCTGCCGCCGGATGAGGTGCTGGCGTCCTGGCAGCACGTCGAGCAGCGGGCGCTGGACCTGCGCGCCGCCGGGATGCCGGGCAC
>JASIGD010000094.1 GCA_030045295.1 Streptosporangiaceae bacterium | reverse complement strand
GCCCGGCCGACTCCATGGCGTTCAGGTGGTGCGTGAGCGTGGCGCCCTGGATGCCGACCGCGTCGGCGAGCTCGCGCTGGCTGGCTAGCTGTCCGCTCTTCAGCGAGATCAGCACGAGCCAGACCGGCAACGACCCGCCCGCCCCGGCCAGGGCATCGTCGAAGGCCCGGCTCACGACTCTCGACACCTTGGTCAGGTGCAAACCCAACGGCTCACGTGCTGGACGGTACATGAAGCGAAGCGTACCACTATTAATTGACATCTAATCATTAGCTATCATACGATTAGATGTCGATGATTAACGGAGGCAATCGTGGATAACCAAAGGGCGCCTGAGACCGCAGATCACCCCCCAGACGGGCGCCTGCGCGGGCGGGTAGCCCTGGTGGCCGGGGCGAGCAGGGGTATCGGCGCGGCCACCGCCGAGGCTTTCGCCGCCGCTGGGGCCGCGGTGGTCCTGGGTGCCCGCGACGCCGCCGCGCTGGAGTCGGTCGCGAGCCGTATCCGATCTCGCGGCGGCCAGGCCCTGGCTGTCGGCCTCGACGTCACCAGCGCCGACTCGGTGCGTCACGTGGTTGACCAGGCCGTCTCGACGTTCGGGCGACTCGATGCCGCGTTCAATAACGCCAGCGCCGGTCCGTTTCCGGCCCCGCTCGCGGACATCGATCCTGACGAGTTCGACATCGGCATCGCCACGAACATCCGCGGCACCTTCCTGGGCATGAAGTTCCAGATTCCGGCCATGCTGGACAGCGGCGGCGGGGCGATCGTGAACATGGCCTCCATCGCTGGCCTTAACGGCACGGCCAACCTGGCCGCTTACGTCGCGGGCAAGGCGGGGATCATCGGCCTGACCAGGGTGGCCGCCCTCGACTACGCCGACCGGGGCATCCGGGTCAACGTCGTGGCCCCGGGCCCGATCCTGACCTATCACCTGGAGGCCGCCGGGTCGCAGGCCCAGCGCGGCGCCGCGCAGTCCACGCCGATGCGGCGCGTCGGCAGCCCCGCCGAGGTGGCGCAGGCCGTGCTGTGGTTGTGCTCGGACCACTCGTCGTTCATCACCGGAACCGTTATCCCGATCGACGGCGGGCAGGCCGCGGGGAACAAGCCGCCGCAGATGTACCGGCAGGGCCAGCCGATGGAAAGCCGCTAGCGGCTGTGGCGCATGCGCGGCCCCACCCCTGGACGGCCCTGACACGCTGGCAGCGACCCCGGAAAACGGGCTAGGCGTACTCGTGGGCGAGGTCGACGATGCAGAACCGGTTGCCTTCGGGATCGGCCAGCACGATGAAGTCGGGGTCGTCCGGGTAGCGGTCCCAGTCGACCCGGCTCGCGCCGAGCGAGACCAGGCGGGCCGCCTCCGCCTCTTGCTCATCCACGCCGGTCACGTGCAGGTCAAAGTGCAGGCGAGGGTAATCCTCGGGCGGCGTCTGGCTCGTCTGCAGCGCGATGGCCGTGCTGGTTCCGCCCGGCGGGGACAGGACCCTGGCCCATCCGCCAAACCCGTCGGTACGTACCTCGTAGCCGAGCGCCGCGCACCAGAACTCTTCGGCCCGCTGACGATCGGTCACGCCGAGCACGACAACGCCGAACGTGAGCATTGGCACTCCCTTCCAGACGCTTTCTTGTTGAGCCATGGCCGTTGGGATCCTGACTCGGCCAGCTGTTTCACTGGGACAGACGCCGCCTCTTGGTCCCGCTTGCCTACCGCTGCGTGTCCTCCGAAGAGGCAAACGGCGGGGCGGGCGGCTCGCCCCACCAGCTGCGCAGGAATCGTCTGGCCCGCTCGTAGGCTCCCGCGAGCGGACCGCCGTGATGGCTCGTCACCTCGAGTATGAGCTCGCTGATCCGGGTTCCGACGGCAGCCAGGACCTCGTCCGGGGGCGCGTCCGGCGCTGCCCGGTAGCCGATTACCGCGCCCGCGTTACAGACGAAGTCCGGCAGCGCCACGATGCCACGCTGGCGCAGCGTGTCGGCACCCTGCGCGGTGTAGGGCACGTTCGCGGCGGGCGCGACGACGCGGACGCCTCCGGGTAGCGACCCGGCGGTCTGGCCGCTGATCGCTCCGGGGCGGGTACCGGGGACGACAACGTCGGCGGCCACCGCGGTGAACAACTGGCTGGGCGGACCAGCCGACCGGCCGTAGCGGAGGACGCACGCGTCGCCATGCTCCCGGCGCAGCGCCAGGAGCAGCTCGATATCCAGCCCGGCCGGATCGACGATGCACCCCGCCAGGGTGGACACCGCGACCACCCGGCCTCCGCGGCGGGCAACCTCACGCGCCACCCCGCCGCCGACCTTGCCGAACCCTTCAATGGCCACCGAACGGCCGTCCCACCCCCCGCCCCACCCGACGCCCAGCGCCGCCTCCGCGGCCACCGCGACCCCGTACCCGGTCAGCACGTCTTCGAACGGCAGGCCGTCCACCTCGGCGCGGAGGGCGGTCGGCACGGCTCGGCGCTCGCGCAACGGCGCGAAGTCCTCCTCGGCCGTGCCCATGTCCGGTCCGGTGAGCAGCCGGCCCGAATCGGTCAGCGGTCTGATCTCCGAGCAGAACCGGGCCATCAGGGCTGCCTTACCCTGGCGATCGACCGGATCCCCGCGCACTCCCGCCTTGGCGCCGCCGATCCGCTCACCTAGGGCTGCGTACTTGTAGGTCATCGCCCGGGCCAGCAGCGCCACCTCAGGCACGCTGACATCTGGCGCCAGCCGCGTGCCTCCAGCGGACTCTGGTACGCCCGGCAGGTCGAACACCACAAACCCGGGGACCGACGTCAGCGTGACGATCTGCGGGCCGTCAGCATCACGTCCGAGCACCGGGGTGTCCTATCCGGGTCCGGCTTGGCACAACTGGCGGCGTCGTCATACGGCCAGGATATGAGCAGGTAACTGTCTCCGACGGGCGGCACGCCCTGCGCCTACGTACCGTCACGAGGGGTGACCGGATGGGTCGGCGAGCCGGCGCGCGTACCGGTCCGGTAAAGGCAGTCACAACGCGGCAGATGAACACCAGCATGACACTCTGACCTGCGATTATCCTTTCTGCGATGCATTGCCAGGAGTCATCGGATGGCAAGGAATGTGTCTCTGAATCATGAACGTGATGCTACCGATACCTTTCCGTGATGTCAGTGTTGTCCTTGTGAAAACTGATAATCATGGAACATATGTTTGTCCAAATTGTCCCATAAGATGGGAAAATTTTTGAATTTGCCGAACTTTCCGCCATGATGTCGCATGATGTCATCAGCGTAAGGGCTTTTTATTTCGTAGCGTGAATAAACGCTTGCCCTACGTCACGCGGGTCAGTCGCGTCGTAGTCGCGGCCATGAAGGGACCCGGCGACACCGGCCGGAGGAGCCGGTGCGGTCAGCCAATCCACGAAAACTCTTAAGGAGGCACGACCGTGCAAGTCCGACATAAGATAGGCACCATCGCCGGAACGATGGCAGTAACTCTGGCGCTTCTCTCAGGAACGGCTAACGCTCACACGGAGTCGTTCAACCAAAAGGCAGCCTCATACGTGGAGACCTTCATGGGGACGGTTCCATACGTCTACGGCGGTAGTTCTCCCAGTACAGGCTTTGACTGCAGCGGGCTGACCCAGTACGTGTACGGCCACTACGGCAAGTCAATCCCCCGGACCGCAGAGGAACAGTTCTTGCGTTTCCGCCGCGAGAGCAGACGCGCGGCGTGGGGTGGAGACCTCGTATTCTTCCACGAAGATTCAGACCCCAACAGCTACGTCTATCACGTAGCGATTTACGAGGGCGGCAATCACATCGTCTCGGCGATCGATCCAGCGCAAGGGATTGCCTGGCAGACAATCTGGTCGCCCTATGTGACATTCGGCACGATCACTCATTGATCCCTCTGGCGCCCTGGCATCTGGTATTCCGGACCCCAGCCAGCCAGCCCGCCAGTTTGCGGGAAGCTTTGCCCATGCCGGGCAGGACCTGCCGTTACCGCGGCAGGCGCACCGTGACCTCAGATCAGCTCGAGCTCGCGGGCCCGCCGGACTGCCTCGCCGCGGTGAGCCGCGGCCAGCTTGCGGTAGATGCTCCTGAGGTGCGTCTTAACGGTGTTGGTGGAGATGTACATCTCGCTGGCTACCTCAGCCGTGTTCAGCATGCGTGAGATGTGCTGTAGCACCTCGCGCTCGCGTTCGGTGAGCGGCTCGACCACCAAGACCGGGGTTTGCTCCGGAACGCTGGGCGCGGCGGGCAGCTGCTCCCCGCGCGGGACGGGCGCCAACAGGGCCCGGTGGGCGCTCGCCAGTTCGGGGTCATGCCTCAGGGCCGGCTCGATCCAGCCACGCTCCAAGGCGAACGGGAGCCTGAGTTGCTCACGTTCAGCCACCCGCAGCGCGGCGGCCAGGGATCGGTGACCGTGCGCGTGGTCGCCGCTGTGGTAGCTGAGCTGGGCATCGGCCAGCCAGGCCTGCAGGCGGACCCGCTCAGGCGCTTCGTTGTGGGCCGCAAGCGCGGGGGCTAGTACACGTCGTGCGTTCTCGTCCTCTTCGGCGCTCGCCCACACGTGAGCGAGCGCGACCGCCCCTTCCAGCGGGTCGTCCCGTGCGGCGCGCTCGGCGGCAGCCAGCGCTGCCGGGATGTCGCCAGCGGCCGCACACGCCCGTGACTCGACCAGACTCAGCTGCTGGTCGAGCCAGGCCGGAAGAGACCACCCGGACCGGGCCGTAGCGATGATTCCCGCGGCCGCTTCGGTGTTCCCTTCGGCCAGGCTCCCGAGGGCCGCGACCAGGTGGGCCACCGTCCCGATCACCTTGTCCGCGGTGCTGCCAAGAGCGGCGTCAGCCTGCTTGAAGTACCTGCGCGCGTCGCGCAACTCATTGCGGTACAGGTGAACCCAGGCGAGCGCGACCAGCGCCGCGGAGTTCACCTGCTGGACGGACGACCGCCGCTCGGCGGCCGTAAGATCCACTGTTGCCCGGGTAGCCAGCTTGGCGGCGCGGCCCAGCCGACCGCGCAACGCCTCGACCAGCGCGAGGCGCCCCAGACAGTCGGCTCGATCCTGCTGTATGCCTGATGTGGCCGCGACGGTCACGCCCGACTCCAGGACGCGGGCCGCTTCGTCCAAGCGGCCGGACCACAGCTCGACGGCTCCACGACCGGACAGCACCCGGGCGCGGATACTGGGGCGCCGGGCTAGCGTGCCACCCGGGACGCTGCCGAGCAGCATCTCCGCCCGGGCCGCAGCTGACGCGGCCCTCATCAGGTCTCCGGCCCGAAGGCAGGCGGCCAGGCGGATCAGCGCGGCGGCCAGCCGGCACTCGGGTTGCTCATCGGCGGGAACACGATCCAGGATGGTGTCCGCGGCCTCCAGCGCGGCCAGGCACGACTCAGCCTGGCCTGCCGATAGCGCCACTGCGGCCGAGACCAGGTACGGCGCCGGCTCGGTCCAGGACTGGCCGGACGGCATGGCCTGGAACTCGCCGAGCAGCCGGTGGCTGTCTCCCGGCTCCAGGAGCTCCCCGACCGCCAGGTCATCGATCACCATCTCCGCGGCCAGCGGCCAGTCGTCGGCTTGGGCGGCATGCCGCACCGCATCGGCCAGAAGGCCGTTCCGCGCATGCCACCTGGCCGCCCGCCGGTGCAGCACGGGCACCCGGTCCGGGTACTCGCGCCGCAGCTTCAGACGCAGTACCTCGGCGAACAGACTGTGATAGCGGTACCGGCCGCCTCCGGCCGACTGGATGAACGCGTTCGCGCGCGCCAGCGCCGAAAAGGTTCCCGCGGCCTGCTCATCACCGGCCAGCTCCGCCGCGGCGTCGACGGTGATCCGGTCCAGGATGGACGTGTATAGCAGGACCCGCCTGACTTCGGCTGGCTGGGCGGCGAGGACCTCGTCCACCAGGTACCCGGTCAGCGCGCTGTCCTCCGCAGCCAGCTCCTTGACGAACAGGTCCGGATCCGGATGGGCGCCCATCGACAGCGCAGCGAGCCGCAGGCCCGCTGCCCAGCCCTCGGTCCGGCGCATCAGGCACTCAAGCGAGTCCGCCGACAGTGCGATGCCGTGCCGGGCCAGCAGCTGCCCCGCCTCGGCAGAGCTGAACGCCAGGTCACCGGCGCGGATCTCGGCGAGCTGTCCGGCTACCCGGTACCGGTGCAGCGGCAGCAGCGGATCCATCCGCGACGAGGCCGCTAGCCGAAATCCGCCCCCCGCGTTCCGCAATATGAAGTCCAGCCCCTTCAGCACCTCTGACCCGGTTACCAGGTGCAGGTCATCCAGCACCAGCACCACCGGCTGGTCACGGTCCGCCAGGGTCGCCGCCAGCCGCAGCACCAACACATGGCCGGCTTCGTCCCCCCACTCCGCCGTCGGCCACGTCTTTGGCACCGTGACGCCGCACTGGCCAAGCGCCGCGGTCACGTAGAGCCAGAAGACCTCCGGCCTGCTGTCATACTCATCCAGGCTCACCCAGGCCACCGACCCCGGCTGGGCCGCTGCCCAGGAGGCCAGCGCCATCGTCTTGCCCGCGCCGGGAGGACCCGTCAGCACGGTCAGCGGGCACCACTGCGTGCCTCGCGCGATCAGCCCGGTGACCTGCGGGCGCTGAACCGCCCAGTCCGGTACCCCCGGGACGGTGATCTTTGAGACCAGGATTGGGTCGCCAGCACAAGCCGTCGACCGCCTGGCGCGTTTCGCCACCATGGGGACCTCGCTGCTCCCTCCAGGCCAGCGACGTGAGATCGCTCGCCATTGAAGATCACACGTTGCGACGCCGGCCAGGCCGAATCCTGGCGCCGGCCGCCATCGGGCATCTCGCCCGGTACAACTAAATTCCCGCCCACCGAGCTACGCATCCCACGAATGGGATGAAATCACACCTCTAGGCGGCTCGGATCAGCGGGCACCCTCAACGGGTCAACGGCACCGTTATGCGTGGCTGGGCTTAGTCACTAGCGCGGACGTCACAGAGGTACGGCCGCTACCTTGGTATCCGACAACCGCGTTCCGGTATGGGCGAATCCGGGTCAGACCGTAACGTTTCCGGAACGGTCTCGCCATAGCCTGCTCCCATGAGGAACACGCTGATAGCCGGGCCGCTGCTGTGTTTGCCTGCGGCTGCGCTCCTGGCGTCGGCAGCCTTGGCCTGGCTGGTCATCAAGCTGCGGCAGGCAGTCAATCGCCGGTTCCGCCATCCGGGCATGAGACGGACAGAAATGGGCCGCGCGCTGGCGGTCGTGCCGAAACGAGAGGGGATGCGCGATGACGCCCCACTCAGTTCGGTGCCGGCAGGACGTTTACACGTCGTCACGGTGGAACCCGCCGCCGGGCGGCCAGGCTTTGCGTCAGGCGTGCTGCCCGGCGCTGGGCGGGACGATCCGGTGCTCGGGCGACTTGATCAGTTTCATGGTCAGGTGAGAGTCGAGCTTGTCGACACCAGGCACGTCGCCGAGCTTGGTGGAGACGAAGGTTTCGTAACTCTCCAGGCTGGCGGTTGCGACCCGGAGTAGGTAGTCGGGAAGGCCGAACATCCGGCGTACCTCGACGACCTCGTCGAGCGCGGCGACGGCGGCCTCGAAGGCTTCGAATGTCGCCCGGTCCTTGCGAGTGAGGTCGACGTTGACGAGCACCTCAAATCCCCGGCCGATCGCCTGAGGGTTGATGCGTGCTGCGTAGCCGAGGATCACGCCGTCGCCTTCCAGCCGCTTGACGCGCCGCAGGCACGGCGCTGGTGTCAGGCCTATCCGGTCGGCAAGCTCGACGTTCGACAAACGCCCATCGCGCTGCAGTTCAGCAATGATCCGACGGTCTACTGCGTCCATAGCCAATATTATTGTGCAAAAATAGAGTAACTGCGCTATATTTGCTATCGAATTGCGCGTATGCCAGCGTAATGTCTCACTCATGAGCGCAGCCATGACACCGTGGTCTCGCATCCGCGCCGAGACGCTCGCGCCCGAACCCTTTCCCGAACGGGCAGCAATCGCCCGCTCGGCAGCCGGGATCGGCCTCTACGCGGGCGCGTTCGGCATTACGTTCGGCGCCGTGGCGACGCGGTCCGGACTCAGCGTGACCCAGGCTGTCACCCTGAGCGCGGTCATGTGCACGGGAGCGTCACAGTTCGCCCTCGTGGGTGTCCTCGCCGCCGGCGGATCGCCGCTCGCAGGGCTATCGGCGGCACTTCTGCTAGGGCTCCGCAACGCGTTTTACGGCGTGCCGGTCACCCGCATCCTCCGCCCACGGGGCTTGCGCCGGATCTGGACAGCTCAACTGGTTGTCGACGAGAGCACCGCGATGGCCGTCGCCTATCGGAACCCCCGCGCCGGCCGGTACGCCTTCTTGGCCACCGGGATCGCGCTTTACGCAATGTGGACTCTGGGTACTCTCGCCGGCGCGCTGATCGGCAGCGGGATCGACACCTCGGCCCTCGGGCTCGACGCCGCCGCTCCGGCGATCTTCCTGGCTTTGCTATGGCCGCAGCTCTCGGGCGATCGGGGCCGCACCGTCGCGCTCGGAGCGGCCGTCGTGGCGCTCGGGCTCGTTCGGTTCGTCCCGGCCGGACTCCCGATCATCGCCGCCACGGCAGTCGCGATCCTCGCCGGGTTCCTGCCGACGCGGCGGCGCCGCAAACCGCAGGGCCGATGACCACCGTCTGGGTCACGGTGCTTGCCGCCTCGCTCGGCTGCTACGGACTGAAGCTCGTCGGCGTCTCACTCCCTGAGTCGGTGCTGAACCACCCGCGAGTCCAGCGGACCGCAGGCCTGCTGCCCGTCGCGATGCTCACCGCTCTCGTAGTCACCGACCTGTTCGACGCCAACCGACGCTATACCGCCGATTGGCACACGCTTGCCGGCGTCGCGGTCGGCGCTATAGCGCTCCGGCTTGGCCGGTCCCCCGTCGTGGTCTTCCTCCTCGCGATCGCCACTACCGCCGTGACGCGATTGATCTGATAGGACTCCTTCGGTGCCTCCAGAGCCGTTCAGTCAGCCAAGCCGGCGCTATCTGCCGCTCAAGAATGTCAGTACCCGGCGATAGCGTTGTCTCATGGCAGCAGGTGACACTCAGATCACGATCGCGGGGAACCTGGTCGATGATCCGGAATTGCGGTTCACCCCGGCGGGGCAGCCGGTGGCGCGGTTCCGGGTGGCCTCGACGCCCCGGTTCCGGGACAACGCCACCGGGGAGTGGAAGGACGGCGACAGCCTGTTCCTGACCTGCAACGTGTGGCGGCAGGCGGCGGAGAACGTCGCGGAGAGCCTGCAGCGCGGCATGCGGGTGATCGTCTCGGGGCGGCTGCGGCAGCGGTCGTATGAGACCAGGGAAGGCGAGAAGCGCACCGTCTACGAGATCGAGGTGGACGACGTGGGGCCCTCGCTGCGGAACGCGTCGGCCAAGGTGAACCGGGTCGCCCGGTCCGGCGGGAATGGCGG
>JASIGD010000093.1 GCA_030045295.1 Streptosporangiaceae bacterium | reverse complement strand
ACTGGCAGACCAGCCACAGGTTCTTCACCGAGAACCGGCGGCTGCTGGCCGAGGCCGAAGAGCTCGAGCACCGCGTCCGCCGGCGCGGCCTGGTGGTCGGCGAGGAGGAGCTCTTCGCCTTCTACGACGCGCGGATACCGGCCGACGTGATCTCCGCCCAGCACTTTGACACCTGGTGGAAGCAGGCCCGGCGGGCCGATCCCGCCTTGCTCACGTTCCGGCCGGGCGATCTGCTCAGCGATGACGCCGCGCAGGTCAGCACGGAGTCCTACCCCGACGTCTGGACCTCGCAGTCCCCCGCGATCAGGGCCCTGCCGTTGTCATACGCCTTCGAGCCCGGCCGCGACGCCGACGGCGTGACCGTCGACATCCCGCTGAGCGGGCTCAACCAGGTCGACGCCGCCGAGTTCTCCTGGCAGGTGCCGGGGCTGCGCACCGAGCTCGTCACCGAGATGATCAGGTCGCTGCCCAAGTCGCTGCGGCGCGACCTCGTGCCCGCGCCGGACGTGGCCCGAGAGGTCGTCGCCCGCCTCGGTACGCCGTCCGGGGACCTGCGCGACGCGGTCGCGCGCGAGCTGCGCTCGCTGCGCGGCGTGACCGTGCCCCATGACGCCTGGGACCTGTCCAGGCTGCCGCCGCACCTGCGGATCACGGTCAGGGTGACCGACGGGGATCACGTGCTGGCCGAGGGCAAGGACGTCGGCGAGCTGCAACGCGAGCTCCGGCCCCGGCTGCGCGCCGTGCTCTCCCAGGCCGCGGCCGGCATCACGCGCACCGGCCTGACGTCGTGGGACTTCGGCGCGCTGCCCAAGGTGTTCCGCGAGGGCACCGTGGTCGCCTATCCGGCCCTGGCCGACGCCGGGGACAAGGTCGACGTACGCCTGTTCGAGACCGAGGCCGCGGCGCGCGCCGCCATGTGGGCCGGAACCCGGCGGCTGATCCTGCTCGGCGCGCCGTCCCCAGCTGTGGGGTTCAAGTCGATCGCAGGCGGCCTGTCCACCCGGGCCAAGCTAGCCCTCAGCCACAACCCGCACGGCAGCGTCGCGGCGATGTTCGCCGACTGCGTCAGCTGTGCCGCCGACTACCTGATGGCCGAGGCGGGCGGCCCGGCCTGGGACCGTGACGGCTTCGAGCGCCTTTCCGCCGCGGTGCGATCCCGGCTGCACGAGGCGACGGCCGACGTGGTGACCCAGGTGGAGTCGGCGCTTCGGCTGGCGCACGCGGTCGAGACCTGTCTGGACGAAAGCCGCGCCGAGGCCCTGCGCCCGGCCGTGGCCGATCTGCGCGCGCAGCTCTCCGGGCTGATCTACCCGGGATTCGCGACCGCCACCGGGTACCGCAGGCTACCGCACCTGACCCGCTACCTGCGGGGGATGCAGCGGCGGCTGGACAAGCTGCCGGAAAACCCGGCGCGGGACGCGGCGAACATGGCGGTCGCGCAGCGGGTCGAGCAGGCCTACCGGCAGGCGGTCGCCGATCTGCCCGCCGCGCGCCGTGCTGATGCCGATGTGACCGAGGTTCGCTGGATGCTCCCCGAACTCCGGGTCAGCCTGTTTGCCCAGACCCTCGGGACGCAGGCGCCCGTGTCAGAGAACCGGGTCCTGGCGGCCCTCGGCCGTCTGCGCCCCTAGGCTCGCTTGCGCAGCGCGGTCCAGCAGAACGGCTGGATCGCGTCCGCCGGGGTGACGTGTTCCTCGCGGGCGTGGCTGATCAGCGTCCACTGGGTGCCCAGGTGGTCGGCGAGATCCAGCGAGCTGTAGCGGGCGACCGGCAGGCCCGAGCATTTCAGCGGCCCGTCCGGGGCGAAGCAGCCGAACACCGCGATGGCACCCGGTTCGGTGGCCGAGTCGAGGGTGCGCAGGTATTGCCGCCGGTCCTCGGCCGTGGTCAGGAAATGGAAGACCGCCCGGTCATGCCAGACGCGATAGCAGCGCGGAGGTTCCCACGTGCGGACGTCGGCGTCGAGCCACTGAATACCCTGGGCCTGCTCGCCGAGGCGCCGCCGCGCGTAGGCTACCCCGGCCGCAGCGAAGTCCAGCACGGTGATATCCCGGAATCCGCGGTCGAGCAACGCCCCGGCCAGGGGTGATGCTCCTCCGCCCACGTCAACCACGCTGGCGTCGGCCCGGACCCGGGCCGCGTCGAGCATCCGCAGCGACATGTGCGGGTGCTGCTGGAACCAGTTGCAGGTGCCCTCGCCTGCCGCATACGCGTCATCCCAGTGCGAGGGTGTCGAGTTAGCGGCCACGTTGTTCGACGTTACAGCCGCGGCTGAAACAGATGAAGACCGCGCCGGCTCCGGGGAGAGGAGCGCGGCGTGTCGCTGCCGCCAGTTGGACTACATCAAATGCTACGTTGCTTTTAAAGTGTAGCGGTGAGCACGGACGCGCGGGGAAACCGCGGGAAGGCAGGAACCGTGACCGGAAATCCCCCAGTGCGGCGCCGCCTGGTCGGCGGCGCGCTGCGCCGGTACCGGGAGAACGTGGGCTACGCGCTCGAAGACGCGGCCCGGGTCCTCGAATGCGACCGTTCGAAGATCAGCAGGATCGAGACCGGCCAGCGGGGCATCAGGCCCAAGGAACTGCGTGAACTGCTGACCGAATACGGCGTGCCCGCCGGCGAGCAGCACGCGCTGGTCGCGATCGGCGGCCGTGGCGGCCAGCACGGCTGGTGGCACCCTCACGCGGACACCTTGCCCGGTACCTACCTGGACTACGTGATCATGGAGTCGGCCGCCTCCGAGATCATGGCGTACGAGGCCCAGCTGATACCCGGCCTGCTGCAGACCGATGACTATGCCCGCGCCGTCGCGGCGGCCGAGCCGAGTTACCTGACCGACCAGCAGCGGGAGGACGCCGTGGCGGCGCAGTGCGCGCGCCGGCAGGCGGTGCTGAACGGCAGCCGGCGGCTCAGCGTGGTCCTCGGCGAGGGCGCCTTGCACCAGGTGGTCGGGGGCGCGGGTGTGCTGGCCGGACAGATCAGCCACCTGATCGAGCTGAGCGGCGATTTCCCGGCCGTCACGATCCGGGTTCTGCCGTTCTCGGCCGGCGCGCACGCCGGCGTCGGCAGCGGGTCCCTGGCGATCCTGCGGTTTCCCGATGCTCCCAGCCTGGGAGTGGTGTACCTGGAGGCGCTATCCGGCGGCGTTTACCTGGAGAGCCAGGCCGACGTCGCCCGCTACGTCCGCGCCTTCACGCTGCTGAGCGCGGCTGCCCTCAGCCCGGCCGAGAGCGCGCGCCTGCTCCGGGACATGCCGCATTAGCGGCCGCACGAGGGCCGGCTCGCCCCGGCTAGCGGGATGAATCCGGCAACCTGCTCCCCGGATGGCGTAGCTGCTGAGTTACGGCCGTGAGCTTGTCGATGATGTCCTGGATGTCTTGCAGGGGTCGCTGGACTCTCAGAGACCGCGTCGCCGGGCCGTCGTCGTGGCCAGCGCCGGCGCTCGCCTCGCTGGCGGCCGTGCTGACATCATCCTGCCCTGGCCGGCATGATAGGTCGGCGTCTGGCACGCCGTTGCCGGGGTTCATACGCGATAACTCCTGAGAAAGACCGAATAAGCGGGAAGGCCGACCGGCGAGTGTTTCCTGCCGGGCCAGCCGCGATGTGCTCGGACTATGTTAAGAGGTTTCCGCCAGGATGTCACGTATCTTTGCGGTGCGTGTCGTGTTGACATCCGCGCCGTCTGCACAGCTGCTTCTGCAGCTCGCTGAGCCTGCTAGCCAAGCTATTCCGCTTCTGTTACGTTATCTTACGTTTTGTCTATCGCACTGCCATCTAGCTGGGGCAACAGCAGGGCGCAGGTGACGATCCCAGCATTTCCGGGTAGACGTACCGACGCTGCTAACGATTGCATAATGGAACGTTGTTAACACGCCGTACGTGCACTTGCAAATGCATTCCGGCACCCCGGAAATGGCGCCGCAGCCGGCGCCCAAGATCAAAAAGGAAAACGTCAGCGGTGCCGCGGGGCGTGCAGGCGCATCGTTCTCTCCAGCTCATCCGGCAGCAGCGCGGGCACCGGGAGCGGGGTGAGGCCCTCCCGCTCGGGCCGCATGCCGTCGATGATGAGGGCGAGGTACCGGCGCCAGACGTCAGGGCGGGCGTGCCGCGCGATCTGCGCCGCCTCGGTGAGCACGAAGATGATGAACGGGACATCGGTAAACCTGAGGTCGGACCTGACTTGCCCCGCCGCCTGCGCTCGCTCGACCAGCTTCTCGATCAGCGGCGCGTTGCGCTGCCGCGCGTAGGCCACCTGGTCCCGGCCGTAGGTGGCGAACATCAGCATCTGGCGCAGGCCGAGGTCGCCCGCCAGCATCTCGGCCATCTGCTCCATGAAAGACACCAGGCCCGTCCACGGGTCGGGATCCTCGGCCGCGCGCTCGGCCACGGCGGCAATCGCGTCGACGCGGTCGACGAACAGCGCCTCCACGAGCTCTTCCTTGGTCCGGAACCGCCGGTAGACCGTGCCCACCCCGACGCCGGCCTGCCGGGCGACTTCATCCAGGCTGACCTCGAGCCCGCACTCGGTGAACACCTCCGAGGCGGCCTTGAGAATGCGCTGCCGGTTCCGCTCGGCGTCGCGCCGCAGCGGGCGCGCGGGGTCGGCGCAGCCCTCGCGGCACCCCGCTGCCGATGACGCGGGATGCGCAGCGAACCGGGGACCCGCGTCACCCTCCGGTGGAGCCACGTCACCCTCCAAGTGGAGACAGCTTCTCCACTTCATGCTACCGTAAACGAAACGGAGGAAGTATCTCCAGATTGGTGAAGCTCATGTCTGATGTCAACATCAGCAGCGGCGAGGATCAGCGGCGCTGGCTCATCCTGGGCGTGGTGGGACTGGCGCAGCTGATGGTCGTCCTCGACGCGACGGTGATGAACATCGCGCTGCCGTCGGCGCAGCGCGCGCTGGACTTCACCACCGCGGACCGGCAGTGGGTGGTCACCGCCTACACGCTGGCGTTCGGCAGCCTACTGTTGCTCGGGGGCAGGCTGGCGGACCTGTTCGGCCGTAAGGTGACGTTCCTGACCGGCCTGGTCGGTTTCGCCGGCGTCTCGGCCATCGGCGGCGCGTCGGTCAACTTCGCCATGCTGATAACCGCGCGCGCCTGCCAGGGCGCGTTCGGCGCGATCCTGGTGCCGTCGGCGCTGTCGATACTGACCACCACGTTTACCGAGCCGAGGGACCGCGGCAAGGCGTTCGGCGTCTACGGCGCGATCGCCGCGGCCGGAGGCGCGATCGGGCTGCTGCTCGGCGGCGCGCTCACCGAGTACCTGTCCTGGCGGTGGACGCTGTACGTCAACCTGTTCTTCGCCGGCCTGGCGTTCGTCGGCGGAACGCTGCTGCTGAGGCGGCACCCGTCCCGGGTCAAGCCCAAGCTGGACATCGCCGGCGTGCTGCTCGTGTCCGGCGGCGTGTTCTGCCTGGTCTACGCGTTCTCGAACGCGGCCAACCACAACTGGCACACGCCGTCCACCTACGGCTTCCTCATCGCCGGCGCGGCGCTGCTCATCGTGTTCGCGTTCTGGCAGGGCCGGGCCGCCTACCCGCTGCTGCCGCCCCGCGTGGTGCTCGACCGTAACCGCGCCGGCGCCTACTTGTCGATGCTGATCGCCGCGGCGGGCATGTTCGCCACCTTCCTGTTCCTGACCTACTACATGCAGGACACGCTGCGCTACTCGCCGGTCGTGACGGGCTTCGCGTTCCTGCCGATCGCGGGCGGCATCGCGGTCGCGGCCAACCTGTCCACCATCGTGCTGATGCCCAGGTTCGGGCCCAAGCCGCTGGTCGCGACCGGAATGCTGGTCGGGGCGGGCGCGATGATCTGGTTCGCCCAGCTCGGGACCCATACCAGCTACGCCTCAGGCGTGCTCGGCCCGGTCATCCTGACCGGCATCGGCCTGGGCATGGTCTTCGCGCCGTCGATCAACACCGGCACCTTCGGCGTCGCCCCGCAAGACGCCGGGGTCGCGTCCGCGACCGTCACCGTGGGCCAGCAGCTCGGCGCGTCGATCGGCACCTCGCTGCTGAACAGCATCTTCGCCAGCGCCGTGGCGGCGTACTTCGCTGCGCACGCGGCGTCGGCCAGGCTCATCGGCGTCCCGGCGCTAACCGGGCTGGCGCTCACGCACGGATACGACATCGCGTTCTCCTGGACGGCTGGCATCTTGGCGGGCGGCGCGGTCGTGGCGGGCATCTTGTTCCGTCCCGGCCCGCTGGTCAGGCAGGTTACGCCCGGCGCTCAGGCCGCCGGGGTACAGCAGGAAGCGGCGGAAGCAGGCCCCGCGGTCACGGCCTGATCGCCTACGCGTCATGTCCCAGCTTGTGTCGCCAGACGCCGTACTGCTCCGCCACCCATCCGCTGTCCTACAGGAGGAACGGGATGAGCATCTTCGTCCTGCTCTTGTACTCCGGGTACGCCTGGGGGAAGGTGGCCGCGAGGTTGCGCTCCTCGACGGTCCCGCAGTAATAGAAGTACGCGACCAGGGCCGCGACGACGATTAGGCCGAGCAGGTTGTCGACCAGCGCGGTCCCCAGCATCGCGGTCAGGAGTCCCGAGTAGATCGGGTGGCGGACGAACCGGTAGGGGCCTGAGGTGACAAGTTCCGGCTCGGCCCGCTGCGTCATCGGCATCCCCCAGTTGCGGCCGAGGTGCAGGCGGGCCCAGACCGCAAGCGCGATCCCGCACACGAACAACAGCGTCCCGATCGCCGCGAGGATCACGTTGTGCACGGCCAGGCTGCCGCCGCGAAGGACGACGGCAATCAGGAAGACCCCGACCACGCTGACGCCGGTCAGCCGCGTTCGCCACCCGCTCTTGACGCTCTCCTTGCTAGTGGAGGCTGACGCGAGCCAGTAGATCCAGAAGACAAGCCAGGCACCACCGATGGCGAGCTTGAGCGCGTGCATGCTACATCTCCGTCTTTTTCCAACCGCGGGCTGCTGGGCGGATGTCGATCACCGTATGCCCGGTGCCGGTCGTTGTCATCGGCTCCCGGGTTGATCTGGGCTCTCCGCCCACCGGTTGATGTCTGCCGTCTTGAGGCCAGCCTCTGGGAAGCCGCCGCTCGCAGCGCCTGCGAGGGGAGGGCTGGGCGCGGGGGTGGAGGTGTGGGGCCGTATTGGCGATCCGCCGGCGCCCGGCGCCCGGGCGTTACCCGGGGCGGGGCGGAGGGCCGTGACTTCGCAGGGTCTTGGTGCCGTCGGGGCTGCGGGCGGTGGTGGTCCCGTCCGGGTGCATGGCCACCGTCCAGCCCCATTTGTGGATGGCGATGTGGTGGTGGAAGAAGCAGTACAGCCCGCAGTTGCGCACGCTGGTGGTGCCGCCGTCGGCCAGGTGGGTCAGATGGTGCACTTCGCAGGCGGCCGCGGGCTGGTCGCAGCCGCCTGCCCACTGGCAGTGCTGGTCGCGCAGGATTACTGCCCGGCGGATGGCGGCCGGGATCTCGGCGCTGCGCCCGACGTCCAGGGGAAGGGAAGGCCCGGCCAGCCGGGCGCCCAGCTGCCCGGTGCGCAGGAAGCTGGCCAGGCCTCCGGGGCCGGACACCAAGTCGACGGCCTTGCCGATGATGGCGTGCTCGAGCATCTCCCGGGCCTGCGCGGTCAGCGGGGCGGGCATGGTCGGCTGGCCGGACGGGCCGTGGCCGGCCAAGGTAACGCAGAGTTCGACCAGGTCATCGAGGACACCGATGTCGATTTGGCCGGTGACCACCGGGATCACCGTGGCATCGCAGGTCGCCGCGCGGGCCGCGTCCCCTTCCAGCCAGGCCGCTCCGTCGCCGCCGGACACCGACGCGGCGCCCCGGGCGGCAGCCCACCGGACCCGGACCGCGGCGATCCACTCGCCCTGCAAGACAGATCCGCCGTCCATCGCGCGCAGCTCGGCCAGGGACGCGTGCACCCAGGCTTTGACCGGCTGGCCGGCGCGTTCTGGCAGCAGCCCGGCGGCGACCAGCCGGTCCATCGCCTCGTGCAGCGCGTCGTGATACCGCTGATCCCGGGTCCGGGTGTCCTCCGCGCCCCGAGGGGCCGACAGGGCGTCCAGCACCACGCCTACCAGGGCGGCGCATTCTGGGGTGAGATCGCCCCGGATGACACCCGCGCCGTCGAAGGTGGTCTCCACCCGGACCGCGCGGTCGTCGAACCCGTCCTGCGAGCCGTCGCCGGGGGTGTCGGGGAGGGAGCGGGCGTAGATCTCCGCGGCCAGTTCGGCCAGCGCGCGCTGGTCGGCGCCGGCCCGGGCGGCGGCGACCAAGATCTCGTCCGCGGCCTGCTGGCAGTCCTGCGAGAGCCGGTCCGTCCAGCCGCACACGGTGCGGGCCATCGACTCGGTCAGCACGGTTCCCTCGGCCAGGGCGGCGGCGATTTGCGGGTGCGCGGCGACCCGCCGGGCCCAGCCCAGGTACCCGGCCGCCGCGCCCTTGGTCACCCGGGTCTTGTGGATCAGCCACGCCCGCGGCGAGTAGTCCGCGTCGGCGGAATAGCCCCGCCCGGTGGTGAACGCGGCCAGGATCCACGCCCGCGCCGCGGTGGCCACCGAGCCGACCTGCTCCAGCTCCTGGAGGCATTCGGCCTGCCCTTCGGCGGCCATCTCGGCGGGGTCGGCGTCGGCCAGGTAGCCCAGCCCGGCGCGAACCATGGCCAGCGCGTCGCGGGCGCTGGCGAAGGCCGGGGGAGTGCTCACCGGGGTCACCTCCGTTCCTGGGCTCGCGGGCGAGGGACTGCTGGCGGGCTGGCGCCGGGTGAGCGTGTCCTGGAGCGTGTCAGCCAGGACCGTTCGGGAGAAGATATCCTTTGATCTTTTATTCGAGTTTACTACTCCCTGCTGACATTTTCAGGGAACGACACGCCAGAGCGAAGCCAAGGCCTCTTCCTCTCCAAGCTGCTCGACTCGGTCCGCAGCAAGATGCCCACCACCGGCGCAGGCGCTGGCGGCGGGTGATCGATCAGCCGTCTGTGCTGCCCTGAGCAGACCACGGGAACGGCACGAGGTCGGGCTCGACCCAGCACCGCCGAGACATCGCCCTGGCCAGGGTCGATGACCGGTAGTGCCTGCTGAGCAGGCGCTTGTCCAGAAGTTCGGGATTGGCGTCGGCGAACACGCCGAAGTCGGCGCAGTCCGGGGCGTCGGCGACGTGGTGTGCGACCAGTTCCACCCAGGCCCGCGAGACGGTGTGGTGGTACTTCTGGGGGGCTCGCTGGTACGCCGCGAGGTGGCGGATCCAGCCGCAGATCTTGCCCACGGCGTCGGGCATGCCGTAGCGCCTCACGGCGTAGAACGCCAGGTTGACGTGCTGACGGTGGCCGAACCGCCCTTCCGGCCCGGTGATGGCTGGGAGGATGTCGGCGAGTTCGGGGTCCGTACCGCCGTGCGCTCCGGCCGGTATCTCGTGCGAGGTCACGAGCAGGCCTCTTGCAGCGCCGCCAGGACGGCATGAAAGCCGGCGATCTGGGTCGCGGACAGGTGCGCGAGCGCGTCGCCTTCCAGGTCGGCGAGGGCGGCGCGCACTCGCCCGGCCACGGCCCGGCCGGCCTCGGTCAGCGGCAGCCGGAAAGACCGCCGGTCGGCGGCGTCCAGCTCCCTGGTCAGGTAGCCGCGGTTTTCCAGCCGGTCGAGGACGCCGGTCAGGGTGGTGGCCCGCGTCCCGGTTTCCTCGCTGAGCTCGCGGACGTTGAGCACCCCTCGGTCGGCGAGGTTGGCTAGCGCGTTGATCTCGGCGGCGGTGAGGTTCTCCGCGGCCAGCGCGCTGCTCAGCGCGTGCAGGGTGTGGTGCGTGGCCCGATGCAGGGCCAGTACCGGATCGGGTAGTCCGTTTTCAGATATCACGAAACTGGATTATACGATATTGGCGTACCCGTCCGGGAGAGCGAGCTGCTGTCCGCCGGGGACACGTTGCTGCCCGCCAGGGGACAACGCCAGGGGACAATGGGCTCGTGGCCGAACCCTGGATGATCGACGAACTGGCGCACGCGGGACCCGAGCACCTCGACCCTGCCTTCGTCGCGGGATACGACCAGAAGCAGGGTTATCCCGACCCGGACGCGGACCTGGCCGCATTCGAGGCGCACGGCCTGAACGGGACCTCCGCGGTCGTGGACATCGGCGCGGGGACCGGGCAGTTCGCGCTCGCCGCCGCGCGCCGTTTCGGGCACGTGACAGCGGCGGACGTCTCGCCCGCGATGGTCGAGGTGCTCCGCGAGCGCGCGTCCGCGGCGGGGCTGGAGAACCTGGTCTGCGTCCGGGCGGGATTCCTCAGCTACGAGCATTCAGGCCCGCCCGCGGACGGGGTGTACACCCGCCACGCCCTGCATCAGCTGCCCGATTTCTGGAAGGCAGTGGCCCTGGAGCGCATCGCGCGGATGTTGCGCCCCGGGGGAGTGCTCCGGCTCCGCGACCTGATCTACGACTTCGCTCCCGCCGAAGCCGCCACGGTGTTCCAGAGCTGGCTGGACCACGCCTCGGCCGATCCCGCCCGCGGGTACACGGGCCAGGACTACGCCGTGCACATCCGCACCGAGTTCAGCACGTACCGCTGGCTGCTCGAGCCGATGCTGGCCGCCACCGGCTTCGAGATCGTGACCGCGGACTTCGCCGGCCGCCTGTACGGTGCCTACACCTGCGTCAAGACAGGCGATTAGCGGCCGGCTCACCCATCGAGGTCTGCCCCGGTTAGCCGCGAGTACAGCTCCAGGTAACGTTCTCGCGTCGCGGCCACGATGTCGGGCGGGACCGCGGGACCGGGCGGTCGGCGGTCCCAGCCCAGGCCGGAGGACCAGTCACGGAGGAACTGCTTGTCCAGCGAACGCTGCGGGCGGCCCGGGCGCCACTGCGAAGCCAGCCAGAACCGCGACGAATCCGGGGTCAGCACCTCGTCGGCGAGCACGAGCGTCCCGTCGGGGAGCAGCCCGAATTCCAGCTTCGTGTCCGCGATGAGGATGCCGCGCGACGCGGCCCGTTCCGCCCCGCGCCGGTACACCTCCAGCGTGACCCGCTCCAGGTCGGCCGCGACCGCGGCGCCAGTCAGCTCCGCCACCTCGGCCCGGGTCATCGGCTCGTCGTGGCCCGTCGCGGCTTTCGTCGTCGGGGTGAAGACCGGCTCGGGCAGCCGGGAGCCCTCGGCCAGCCCGGGCGGCAGCCGCACGCCTGAGATCGTGCCGGTTTCGTTATAGGCGGCGAGCCCGAGGCCGGCCAGGTAACCGCGGGCGATACATTCCACCGGCAGCATCCGCAGCCGCCGGCACCTGATCGCCCGGCCCGCCCACTGCGCGGGAACATCGGTGCCGGAGATCACGTGGTTGGCGATGACGCCCGCGAGCTGGCCAAACCACCACAGCGACAGCTGGGTCAGCACCCTGCCCTTGTCCGGTATCGGCGTAGGCAGCACGACGTCGTAGACGCTGACCCGGTCCGAGGCGACGATGATGAGGTCGTCGCCGTCCGCGTAAAGGTCGCGGACCTTGCCGGAATACACCAGCTCCACGCGCCCTCCTTCCCGTCTCAGTCCGGAAGCCGCCGTGCGCGCCCGGTGATGTGCGGGACAGCGTACTAAAGCCGGTGCGCGTACGATCAGGTGCCATGGCGGACCTTGAGGTGCAGTACCTCCAGGTGCAGACGACAACCGATTCGCGCGCGGAGGCGATGGAGCTCTCCCGGGCCGCGGTGGAGGCGAGACTGGCCGCCTGCGCGCAGGTGGCCGGCCCGGTGGCGTCCGTGTACTGGTGGGACGGAGGCCTGGAGCAAGCCGAGGAGTGGCTCGTGCTCCTCAAGCTCCCGGTCGATCGCTACGACGAACTCGCCGCCTTTCTCACCGAACGGCACAGCTACGACGAACCCGAGATCATCGCCTTGCCCATCGTGGCCGGGTCGACCGCGTATCTGGCCTGGATGCGCGAGGAGACCCGCCCAGCCAGATGAAGGCCGTCGTCTGCGACAGGTACGGGCCGCCGGATGTCCTCTGGCTCCGAGACATCCCGCGTCCCGTACCCCAACTGGACGAGGTCCGCATCGAGGTCCACGCCACGACGGTCAACCGGTCAGACTGCGGATACCGCCAGGGCGCGCCGCCCTACGCCCGCCTGTTCACCGGCCTGACCCGGCCGAGGCACAAGATCCTCGGCTCCGAGCTGGCCGGCGTGGTCGACGCCGTTGGCTCCGCCGTTACCGAGTTCAAGGTCGGTGATCAGGTCTTCGGCATAAACGCGTGGAAGTTCGGCGCGCACGCGCAGTTCCTCTGCATGCGCGAAAGCGCCCCGCTGGCGCCCATCCCGGCCGGTCTGAGCTTCCCGGAGGCCGCGGCGGTCTGCGACGGCGTGATCCTGGCCCTGATGTGCCTGCGGCCGGCCGGCGTCCGGAAGGGGCGGAGCATCCTTGTTTACGGTGCGTCCGGGTCCATCGGCACCGCCGCGGTGCAGCTGTCCAGGTATTTCGGCGCCGATGTCACCGCGGTATGCGGCACCAAGAACCTGGAAACCGTCCGATCGCTCGGAGCCGGCCAGGTCATCGACTACACGCAGGAGGACTTCACCCAGAACGGGAAGACCTACGACGTGATCTTCGACGCGGTCGGCAAGCACTCATTCCGGCGCTGTCAGGGCTCACTCAACCAGGGCGGCATCTACCTGGCCACCGACCAGCTGCGGAACCTGGCGCTGGCCCTGTGGACCGCGCGGGTCGGCGACAAGAAAGTGGTGTTCCCG
>JASIGD010000092.1 GCA_030045295.1 Streptosporangiaceae bacterium | reverse complement strand
CGGTGAGCGCCTCCCCCGGCCCGGGCCTGACGATCCCGGCACCGGTCGCGCGGGCCAGCACCTCGGCCGGGGTGTCGGCCGCGGCGGGCGCGGATCCGGCGGCGACGAAACCGCGCTCCATCGCCGCGTAACACGCGATGATCGCCTCCCTGGGCTCGCCGCCCGCGTTCAGCGCGTCGCTGCCGGCGGCCAAGCTCTCGAGCAGACGGGTCAGACGGTGGCTCCGGTCGCGCGGCGGCCCGGCGGAACGCCTGCGGTGAGCCAGTACGGCCAGCGCGAGCACCACCGCCAGCGCGATCGCCATTCCCGTGATCACCGGCCAGATCGGGCCGGCGGACGGCGCGATCAGCCGGCCCGAGCGCCCGACGGCGGGCGCGCCGGGCAGCGGCCTGGCGGCGATCGGTCGGGACTTTCGCGTGAAGAGCACGGCGAACGGGGTGACGAGCGCGGCCAGGGCCAGCAGGATCCCCAGAGCCTTCGCCCACCACGGGAAGGGCAGCCGCAAAAGCTCCTGTTCGTCCCCGTGCGGGCGCCGGGGGCGCGCCGAGACGAGCACGACGATGAAGGCGATCAGCGCCACGCCCTCCGCCGCGGACAGGACAATGACCAGCACGGCGCCGCTGGCACCAGCCGCGGCGAGGCTCGACCCGCGGGTGAACGTGCCGCGCGCCTGCAGACCGGCGGCCGTGACCGCGAGCAGGACGGCCGCCGCCGCCACCCGCAGGGCTCCCCGGGTCCGGCTGTCACCGGCCGCTGCCAGTGACAGGCCAGGCAGTTCACGCATGGCTCACCCGCCCTCGCGCCGTCGGCGTCGTAGCCAGGTTCGGGGCCAGCTTATGCCGTGCGGGGGACCCGGGCCAGGGTAACGGTGCGCCGTGGCGTGAAAGCATGGGCCGATGAGCTGGGATGAGAGGTTCGCCGCGGCCTAGCGGCCGGGCTCACCGGAGGAGCCGTCCGGCCGCGTCCAGACGCTCAGCGCCGACGGTCCGAGCCCGCACGCGCGTGCCACCGCACGATCCCTGCTCCGGGTCGACTGGCCACACCATGTGGTCACGGACTGCGTGGCCGCCGGGATCGTGGTGCCGTGCAACGGCCCGCGCGCCTTGGGGGCCGCGCAGACCATCATCACGAAGGCGACCGACACGAGCAGCAGGCCGGCCGCGCCGGTGAGCCACGTCGATTTCGAGCGCGACCTGCTAACGACGGCAGTCATCGTCCGCACCCCGTCTCCCCGATCGAATCCCCGTCCAGTTCTTACGGTAGGCACCGCGCCGCAGAAATCCGATGGTGCTGACCCCCGTATACGACAGGGGGCTTATCCCCCAGCCGACCGCGAAGACCAGCACGTCCATGCGACCAGGGCTATCCCGCAGAAGCTGAGCCGGGGTTAAGTCAGGACTAAGCCAGGGACGGCTGGGACGAGGGGGCGTGGCCAGTCGTACGTCCTGACTTTTGTCGCCCGGACGGGTTCGCTCAGGTATAGAGCCGCTGGCAGGGGCGGGCGTTCAGATGGAGCGGATGGCACCGCCGTCTATGGGGATCATCGCGCCGGTGATGTAGGAAGCGGCCGGGGAGAGCACGAACGCGGCAACGTGCCCGAACTCGGCAGGTTCGCCGTAGCGGCGGAGCGGGATGGTCTGCGATACGCGGGCACGGACTTCGTCGGGGTCGCCGAGGAGCGCATCCAGCTGGCGGACCCGGTCGGTGGCGATCCGGACGGGCAGCAGCCCGTTGATCCGGGTCCCGGACGGCCCGTGCTCATCGGCGAGTGTCTTGACCACGCCGGCCAGCCCCGGGAACAGCCCGTTCGAGATGGCCAGGCCGGGCAGCGGGGCGCGGACGGAGGCGGCCAGGACGAAAGCGATAGAGCCGCCCGTCCCGGTGCGCGAGGCGGTCACACCACCATCGTCGCGTTCGCCGCCGAGGTCGGCCGCGAGCACCCGGGCCAGCCGCACCGCGCCCAGGAAGACGCTCTCGAACGCGGACCGCCACGCGTCATCGCCGGTGTCGGCGACCGTTCCGCCCGGTGATCCGCCGACGCTGATCAGCGCGCCATCCAGGCGGCCGAAACGGTCCCGGGCCGCGGCGATCAGCTGGCTCGCAGCCGCGGGGTCGGCGTTATCCGCGATAGCCCATCCGGCAGCACCGGGCCCGGCGTCTTGGGTCAGGCGAGCTGCGGCGGCTGCCCCTGTTGACTCGTGCGGAGCGCTGAGCAGCACGCGTGCCCCGTCCGCGACCAGTGCCTGGGCCGCAGCGAACCCAAGGCCCCGGCTGCCGCCGGTCACCAGGTACACCCTGTCTCGCAAGCCAAGATCCATGCGGCCATTCTGCCGCGGGGCCTTGGACGCTAGTGGCGGGTGAGGGCTAGCTCGCCGGTCCGCCAGCCCGGTTCCGGCGAGCTTCGGCGCGTTCCTTGAGCGCCTTGCTCAGGGCCTGAAAACTGCCCTCGGCGTTGGTGAAGGTCTTGCCAGGGAACCTGGCGAGCAGGCCCCGGAAGGTCTCGCTCTGGACCACCCGCGTCCCGCCGCCGACGGGGGTCAGCGTGAAGGCGTGCTCGCCGCTGATGATGCCGGGCAAGCTGGAGGTCCACCGCAACTCGGTTCCGGGCTGGGCGGCGGTGATTTTGGGCTTGACGGTCATCAGGCGCCCGTTGGCCGGGTGCCTGCTCCGAAGCGTGATCCGCTGCCCCACGGCCACGTTCCCGGCCGCTGCCACGAACAGCGGGTTCCACTCGTGGTAGCTGCTGAGATCGGTCAAGATCGCCCATACCTCCATCGGAGGAGCGCCGATATCGATCGTTGCCGACATGGTTCTCATCGAGTCCTCCGCTGCGGCGGCCGGGGCCTGGTTCAAAGCCAGCTTTCTCCGTAACCTGTACGTGGTTATCGCAGGATACTACGTACACCGCACGACGAAATGCAGGGCCATGGACATGACCGGAACCTCTGCACCGCCAGCGGGCCAGGCCAGCAGCGCCCGTAGCGGTGATCAGCCCGCCGTGCCTGCTGACTTGCGCCTGATGTCGGTGTGGGAGATGCCTGAGCGTGGCACGCGGGGGCCGAAGCCGCGTCACGACCGCGCGGTCATCGCAGCTGCCGCCGTGCGGATCGCTGACGCTGAGGGCCTGGACGGGCTCACCATGCGCCGGGTCGCCACCGAACTCGGCATGGCCACGATGACCTTGTATAACTACCTCCCCACCAAGGATCACCTGGCCCAGCTCGTCATCGACGAACTCGCCGCCGAGTACGCCTATCCGCACGCGCCCCCCGCCGACAAGCGCTCCGCCATCGCCGAGCTGGCCCGGCAAGCCCGCGAGATCGCCCGGCGCCACCCCTGGGTGGCCAGGCTCATGCAGCTGCCTTACCCGCCCGGCCCGAACGGGCTCCGCTACCTCGACTACTTCCTCGGGCTCCTGGACGGCTCCGGGCTGGACACCGGGGCCAGGCTCGAAGTCATCGCGCTGATCAGCGGCTTTGCCACCATGTACGGTGCCATGCAGGCAACCCTCGCCCGGCAAGGCGTCACCGGCGCCCAGCACGCGGACATGCACGCGCGGGCATTCGCCCGTGCAGCGGCCAGCGGCCAGTACCCGAACCTGGCCGCGGCGCTCGCCACACCAGGCCCCGCACGCGCCCAGGACGACGTATTCGAATCCAGC
>JASIGD010000091.1 GCA_030045295.1 Streptosporangiaceae bacterium | reverse complement strand
GTCAACCTGCTGTCGGCGGACGTGATATCCGAGGTCCAGGGCGAGGGCAAGAACGTCCTGCTGTCGGACGGCGGCGGCTGGAACCCGTTCACCATGCGGGTGGACCAGGCGCCGTTCAACGACGTCCGCGTCCGTCAGGCCATGCGGCTGGTCGTCGACCGCCAGCAGATGCTCGACCTGGTCTTCGGCGGCTTCGGGACCATCGGCAACGACCTGTTCGGGATCTGGGCCCCCGAGTACGACCACAGCCTTCCGCAGCGGCATCAGGACATCGACCAGGCCAAATCTCTGCTCAAGGCGGCGGGCGCCGAGAACCTGAACATCACGCTGATCACGGCCGACATCGGGCAAGGCGTCACGCTGGCCGCGCAGGTGCTAGCCCAGCAAGCCTCACTGGCCGGCATGACCGTGAACGTGGACATGGTCACCGTGACCGACTTCTACGGCGCCAACTACCTGAAGTGGATATTCGCCCAGGATTACTGGTTCTACAACTTCTACCTGCCCCAGGTATCGCTGGCCACGCTGCCGACCGCTCCGTTCAACGAGACGCACTGGGACAACTCCCGGTACAACTCGCTGTACGCCCAGGCCATCGCCACCACTGACACCTCGCTCCGGACCGAGCTCGCGCAGGAGATGCAGCGGATCGAGTACGACGAGGGCGGTTACATCATCCCGTTCTTCCCCCCGGTGATCGACGGTTACGGCACCAACGTCGGCGGCCTGGTCCCGGGCAAGAGCGGCTTGTCGCTGAACGCCTACGACTTCAAGAATGTGTGGCTATCGTGACGACAACCGTGACAGCGGAGACGCAAAACGTCCAACCGCGCAGGTCGCACAAACCGCATCCCATCCGGGACATGGTGATCAAGCGCAGCCTGATCGGCATACTCACGCTCGTGCTGGTATCGATCCTGGTGTTCGCGGCGACACAGGTCCTGCCGGGCAACGCCGCGAGCGCGGTGCTGCTGAACACGGCGACTCCGGCGCGCCTGCACGCGCTGGAGACGCAGCTGGGCCTGAACCGGCCGGCGACCGCGCAGTACTGGACCTGGCTGACCGGCGTACTGCACGGCAACTTCGGTAAGTCGCTGGCTAACGGGCAGCCGGTCGGCACGCTCGTCGGCGGGCGGATCGTGAACTCGCTGGTCCTGGTGGTCCTGGCCGGAGTGATCGGCACGCTGATCGGCGTGGGCCTGGGCGTGTTCGCCGCGGCGCGCCGGGACAGCCTGTTCGACCACGTGCTGTCGGTCATCGCGCTGGCCGTCACCGCGCTGCCGGAGTTCGTCGTGGCGGTCGTCCTGGTCATCTTCTTCGCCGCGGTGGTCATCCACTGGTTCCCCGCGGTCTCGGTCTTCGTGCCGGGCACCGCGCCGTGGTCGAACCCGAAAGAGCTCGTGCTCCCGGTGGCGACCCTGGTCATCGTGATCGTGCCGTACGTATTCCGGATGATGCGGGCGTCGATGATCGACGCGCTGGAAAGCGACTACGTGCAGATGGCGCAGCTCAAAGGAGTGCCTAGGTGGCGGATCCTGCTCTTGCACGCGCTGCCGAACGCGATTGCGCCGACCATCCAGGTGATCGGGCTCAGCTTCCTGTACCTGGCCGGCGGCGTCGTGGTCGTCGAGTACATATTCAACTACCCAGGACTCGGACAGGCCCTCGTGAATGCGGTGTCTGACCGGGATATCCCGCAGATCCAGGCCATCGTCCTGGTCCTCGCGGCCTTCTACATCGCCGTCAACATCCTGACCGACGTCATAGCGCTCGCCGTGAGCCCGCGGCGGCGGCTGCCCAGATCCTAGGGTCGAAGGGAAGGTACCCATGGCGCGCAGACCCGAGGCAGTCGTAATACTCGGCCGGGCGGTACGCACACCGCGCGGCGCCACCGGACTGGTGATCGCCGGCTGCGTGATCCTCGTGGCAGCGATCGGCCCCGCCGTCGCGCCGTACTCGAGCACCGAGTTCGTGACGAGCCCGTTCGCCCGGGCCTCCAGGGTCGCGTGGCTCGGCGGTGACGTCCTCGGCCGGGATGTGCTCACCCGGACCCTGGATGGCGGCTGGGAGCTGCTGGTCATGGCCGCCGTCGCGACCGCGCTCGGCGTCTTCGTCGGGGCCGTGCTCGGCGTGATGGCTGCCTACTACGGCGGTTGGTGGGACAGCGTCATCATGCGCGCGGTCGACGTGATACTGGCGTTCCCCCAGCTGGTGTTCGCGCTGCTGCTGGTCAGCATCCTCGGCCCGAAGATCTGGCTGATCGTGCTGGCCGTCGCCATCTCGCACGCGCCGCAGGTGGCCCGGGTGGCGCGCGCGGCGGCACTGGACATCAGCGAGCGCGACTTCGTCAAGGCCATGCAGATCCTCGGTATCCCGGGGCGCCGGATCATCCGCAAGGACGTGCTACCCAACCTGACCTCGGTGCTCATGGTGGAGATCGGGCTGCGGCTGACCTACTCCATGCTGGTCATCGCCGGGCTGAGCTTCCTCGGCTTCGGCCTGCAGCCGCCGGCGGCGAGCTGGGGGCTGATGATCAACGAGAACCGGGTCGGCCTGATCGCCAATCCGTGGGGGGTGCTCATGCCGGCCATCCTCATCGCGCTGTTCACCATCGGCGTGAACACGTTCACCGACGCGGTGGCGCGCGCCTCACTCGGCGTCGGCGGCCGGGTCACCGAGCCGGAGCCCGTCGCCCTGGTGGCCAGGGAGGTGACCTGACATGACGGCCCCATCCGAAGACATCCCGGTGGCCGCCCCGGCCGAGGAGATCCCGGCGACGAAGGCGCCAGCCGGGGTGGGTACGCCCCGGCTGGCGGTGGAAAACCTCCGGATCGTGATGACGCCGTCCCGCCGGCGGCCAGAAGCCGACGTCGTCGACCAGGTGTCATTCACCGTGCAGCCGGGCCACGTGCTCGGCCTGGTGGGCGAATCGGGCTCGGGCAAGACGACGGTCGCGCTCGCCCTGCTCGGCCTGGTCAAGCGCGGCTTGTCGATCGGCGGCGGCAAAGTGCTCATCGACGGCCGGGACATCCTGCCGCTGTCAGAGCATGAGCTGCAGAAAATTCGCGGCAGGACGGTCGCCTACGTCCCGCAGGACCCGGGCAGCGCGCTCAACCCGGTGCTGAAGGTCGGCACCCAGCTGCACGAGGTCTTCGCCATCCACGGCGGCGGTGCCGACCGGCTCAGCCAGGTGATGGCCGAGGCTGGCCTAGAGGATCCCAAGCCGATCCTCGCCTCTTACCCCCACCAGCTGTCCGGCGGCCAGCAGCAGCGAGTAGCCCTGGCCATGGCCTTCGCCTGCCGGCCGCAGCTGATCGTGCTGGACGAGCCGACGACCGGCCTGGACGTCACCACGCAGCGCCGGGTCCTGGACACGGTGCGCGGCCTGTGCCGTACCTACCAGGTGGCCGCGGTCTACATCAGCCACGACCTGGCCGTGGTGGCCGAGATCGCCGACCACGTGGCGGTGATGTACTCGGGCCGGCTGATCGAGATCGGCGCGGCGAGCGAGCTGTTCTCCCGCCCGGCCCATCCGTACACCCGCGGCCTGATGCGGGCCGTGCCCTCGATGGAAAGCTCCCATGAGCTGCTCGGGATGGCCGGCTCTCCGCCGCGGCCCGGCAACCGCCCGGCCGGCTGCGCGTTCCGGCCGCGCTGCGAGTTCGCGGTCGCGGAATGCGAACTGCGCGAGCCGCAACCCGTCGTCGTGTCTGACACCGGGCACGCCGCCCGGTGCGTGCGCGCGGTGGAGGTTACCTCGCTATCCGGTACCGCCCTGACCGCCCGGGAACGCGCGGTCCCTCCGGCCGGGGAACCGGTGCTCACGATCAGCGACATGTCGGTCTCCTACACGGACAAGCCGGTGCTGCGGGACGTCAACCTCGCCGTCGGGGCCAAGCAGTCGGTCGCGATCGTCGGCACCTCGGGGTCGGGCAAGACCACGCTGGCCCGGTGCGTCGTCGGGCTGCACAAGGACTGGTCGGGGACGATCACGTTCGACGGCAAGCAGCTCCCGCCTGGCGTCCGCGGCAGGACGCAGGACCAGCTGCGCAAGATCCAGTTCGTCGCGCAGAACCCGTACTCCTCGCTCAACCCGCGGCAGACGATCGGCCAGATCATCGGGGAGCCGCTCGCGCACTTCACCAAGCTCCCCGGCCGGCAACAGGACCAGCGGATCGGGGACGCGCTGACCGCCGTCGCGCTGCGGGAGTCGTTCGCGCCGCGCTATCCTGATGAGCTTTCCGGCGGGGAACGGCAGCGGGTCGCGCTGGCTCGCGCCCTCGTCCTCGACCCTGAGCTGCTGGTCTGCGACGAGATTACGTCGGCGCTCGACGTGTCGGTGCAGGCGGCGATCGTCGAGCTGCTGCTTCGGCTGCAGGACGAGCGGGGACTTTCGCTGCTGTTCATCACGCATAATCTGCCGCTGGTGCGGAGCATCGCGGACGACGTGACGGTGATCAGCGCCGGGCAGGTCTGCGAGAGCGGTCCGGTAACGCAGGTACTGACGGCGCCCAAGACCGCCTACACCCAGCAGCTGATCGCCGACGTGCCCGGGTTCGAGCAAACCGGGTGAGCCCTCAAGGGCTCGGCACCGGCAGCCGGGTCGTGCCGGCGGAGTGGATTGACTACAACGGTCACATGATGGATGCCTATTACTTCCTGGCGTTCACCGAGGCGACCGAGGCGCTCCTGGACCATGTCGGCCTGGGCGCGGCCTACCGGGCCCGGACCGGCAGCGGCATCTACACGGTGGAGAGCCACCTGTGCTTTCTGTCCTCGGCTACCGAGGGTGCCACGTTGCGGTACCAGACCCGGCTGCTCAGCCATGACGCGAAGCGACTCCACGTGTTCCACGAGATGACCTGCGCGGGCACCCTGGCGGCGACTTGCGAGCTGATGTTCCTGCACGTCAGCCGGGATGGCGTGGCACCGATACCGCCCGCGGCGGCCGCCGAGGTGGCCGCGCTGGCCGCCGAGCACGCGGCGCTCCCCCGCCCGGATCGGGTCGGCCGGCATATCTCCATGTCACCCCGCACCGCCCAGGCGGCTCGCTGATAGGACCGGGTCTCACCGCGCCGGGTTCCGTCACCGCCGAGGCGGGCCGGGCACTGGCCAGCGCCGCGGCCATCCAGGCGGCTGTCCCCGGTGACGTCGCCCCTTCCAGGGCGCCGACGCCGGCCACGGGAACCTGGGCCTCGGCCCGGTCAGCGACGTGAACGGGAACCAGAACGGGGACCTGGCCGCCCGCGAAGCCGCGGCCGGCGTCACATGAACCTCGGGCACATCATCTGCGGCCGCACTGGACCCGCGATCAGGCGCGGCGCGCCGGGCCGGAGCGCTGGCCGACGGCGAGAGGGCGGCCGACGACGGCGGCACTCTCGATGACTGGGCGGACGGCAGCGCGGCGCCCGCCGCCGTCGCTCGCGGCGACGGTACCCGGGGACCGCCCAGCGTGACCGCGAGCGCGACAGCCAACCCGGCGACGGCGATCACCGCGGCTGCAGCGGCCACGCCGGACCGGAAGCTCGTCTCCTCCAGGCGGGCGTAGATCATCCCTCTGACCCGGCCGACCCAGCCGGTCGTCGGGGTCCCCTCGCTCACGACACAGCACGATACATCGCTATCAGAGGGTTTGGTGGGAGGCTCACGTATCAGGGGCGTTGGTGGGACGCTTAGCCATCAGCGGTTTCGGTGGGAGGCTGAGCTGTCAGGTTCGGTGGGAGGCTGAGCCACCACGACGAGCGCCGCCGGCCCGCCCGGACTTTACAAGGCCACGTCGAGCATCATGGGTGCGGTGGGCTGGCTAGTGCCGCTCACCGGTTCGGCGGTGAGGGCCAGATGGTCCCCGCGGCGCAGGCCGGACGCGATGACCGGGCCGGTCATGCCGTGGCTGCCCACCGACAGCATGCCCACCGGCCGGTCCCCGGTCGGCCCGATCAGCCACAGTTCGTAGCCGCGCGAGGCCGGAAGCGCGTGCAGGCCCGCGGCGCTGAATACCAGCGCGTCCTGAGCGTGAGACATCACGATCGTGGCGGTTCCGCCGCCGGTTACCGGGCCGGTCATCATGCGGGCGTCTCGCGCGGTAAGCACCGCGGCGACCTGCTGGCTGCTGGTCTGGGCCCGGTCGAGTTGCTGCCGCATGCTGCCGTTCGCG
>JASIGD010000090.1 GCA_030045295.1 Streptosporangiaceae bacterium | reverse complement strand
TTCTCGGCCTCGACGACGAGGCTGCCCAAGCGCGGCCCGGGCGGGATCTGGATCTCCTCGAAGTCCAGCTTGGTCCGGGACGCGGCCTCCGCGGCCATCTGCTCGTACCGGTCCAGCCGGGCGCGGCTCTTGGCCTGGCGGGCGCGCGGGCTGGACCGCACCCAGTCAAGCTCGCCCTCCAGCCGCCGGCGCAGCTTGGCGTCCCGCTGGCCCTCCACCTTCATCCGGGCGGCCTTGGTCTCCAGGTAAGTCGTGTAGTTGCCCTCGTACGGAAAGGCGTGACCGCGGTCGAGCTCGAGGATCCAGCCGGCCGCGTTGTCCAGGAAGTACCGGTCGTGGGTGACCGCCACCACCGTGCCCGGGTACTTGGCCAGGTGCTGCTCCAGCCAAGCGACGCTCTCGGCGTCCAGGTGGTTGGTGGGCTCGTCCAGCAGCAGCAGGTCCGGCTGGGACAGCAGCAGCCGGCACAGCGCCACCCGGCGCCGCTCCCCGCCGGACAGCACGGCCACCTCCGCGTCCGGGGGCGGGCAGCGCAGCGCGTCCATCGCCTGCTCGACCCGGCTGTCCAGGTCCCATGCATCCCGGTGATCCAGCTGCTCTTGCAGTCGGCCCATCTCCTCGAGCAGCTCGTCGGAGTAGTCCGACGCCAGCTGCCCGGCGATCTCGTTGTACTGTTCGATGAGCGCCCTGGTCTCGGCGACGCCGTCTTCCACGTTGCCGAGCACGGTCTTGGTATCGTCGAGCACCGGTTCCTGCGGCAAGATCCCGACGCTGTAGCCGGGCATGAGGCGGAACTCGCCGTTGGAGGGCTGCTCCAGGCCGGCCATCATCCTGAGCAGCGTGGACTTGCCCATCCCGTTCGGCCCGACCACGCCGATCTTCGCGCCCGGCAGGAACGCCAGCGTGACGTCGTCGAGGACGACCTTGTTGTCGTAGGACTTCCTGGCGTGGCTGAGAGCCAGAATCTGTTTCATGCCGCGTATATGCCTTTCCCTGCTGAGCAGGGACCGTTGGCATTGACGCTGTTGCGGCGAGCCCCTCCGCCACCTCTAGATTAGCCGATCAGCCGGCCCAGTGCCGGTGCCCGCGCGGCCGTTCCCGGATACCATCCCGGTAGGCGATGAAGCTCGCCTTGGAACGCGCCCAGCGCGCTGATGGCTTCTCCGGTTGCTACAGCGTCAAAGGCGGCAGGTGCGATGGTTCGAAGTCAGGCCGGCAACCGCGTCGGGCAGGACCGTTAGATGCCGTCCGCCACCCCTGTCCCGCGCGGCCCGACCGTGCTGACGCTGTACACCGCGGCGGATCTGCTGACCGGTCCGGGCTGCCCGGTGTGCCGCTACGCCGACGAGGCCGGCGACCGTTACCTGGCCTGGTTCGCGCTCGAGGCGCACGCCGACGCCGTGACCATCACTCGCCTGTGCGGCTCGCTGGGCATGTGCCCCGGCCACACGCGCGCGCTGATGAGCCAGCCCGGAGCCGCGCAGAGGCTCACCGCCGTCTACCGGTACATCGTGGAGGCGGCCCGGGACCAGCTCAACGGCCGCGCGGCGTCGGTTGGCACCTGCCCCGCGTGCGAGCATGACCACGGCGCCGCCGGCCGGGCATTGGACACCCTGCTCGACGGCCTGGCCGACAGCTCGGTCCGGGACCGCTGCTCCGAGCTCGGCGGCCTGTGCATTCCTCATCTCCGCGCAGCCGCCGTACGAGGAGATCACCGGTCCGTCGCCTGGCTGTCGCACACGATGACGGCGGTCCTCAGCACCCGCCCAGCACGCCCCGGCTGGCTCGCCGGGACCGACCACGACGCAGACGTTCGCGCGGTGCTGCGGCGAGCGGCCGTGGCCATCGCACAGCCCGGCCCTGATGCGTGCGTCGCGTGCCTGGCAGCGAACCGCTCGGAAAATGACCACCTGGCGCAGACCTTCCGCACTGGCGGCCGCGGCCAGCCGGACCGCCGGCTGGTGCTGTGCGCCGCCCATCTCAACGACGCTGTCGTCGCCGTAGGCCAGCGGGACGTGCTGGCGCTCCTGGCCTGGCAGGTCGGCTGCCTCGCCGTGGCAGTGAGCGGGCGGCCTACGTCGTCGCCGCGCCGGACACTGGGTGACCCGGCTAGCTGGATACGGCCTCGTCGGCGCGCTGGCGGCGCAGATGCCTGCCCGGTCTGCCTGGCCAGCCAGGACGCGGCGCAGCAGGCCGTCGATGATCTGCGCGCGTCGCTGCGAGCCTCGCATCCAGGTCCGCACCGCCATGCGCCCCTGTGCGTCCGTCATCTGCTGTGCCTGCGAGCACTCGATCGACGGGCCGGTCATGTGCCGGCGCGTGACGCGGCGGAGCGCGCGGAAAGGCTGATCGCCGAACTGGACGAGGCGTTCGGCAAGAACACCTGGGCGCGGCGTCACGAAGCCAGGGGCCCGGAAATGACCGCCTGGCGACGCGCAGCCGCGTTCCTTGACGGCGACGTGTTCTGCGGATGCCCGCCGCGCGATGCGTGACGTCCCGCGGCCCGGGGTGGCAGGGCCCCTTTCAGGGTGGCCGTAGAATCAGATCACGGCGATGGAGCTCGCCGAAGTCGCCCTGGTGGCTGATGGCTCCTGTTGACCGCCCAGCGGCCGGAACACAGGAGGGAACGCCATGACCGGTGTTAGGGCCGAGACGTGACCACGCCGGCCGCTCCGGGATCAGAAGCTGACCGCCATTTCCCCAGCTTGCTATCCCGGGAGGCGGCGCCCGCCGGGAGCGCCAGCGAACCGGACGCGGATCGCTCCTTCGCGCCGGACCTGAACCTCGACCAGATCGTGGCGGCGGTCGCCGGTGATCGCGAGGAGCGTGACCTCATCACGAACGTTCTGTTCGGCCACCTGCGTGATGCCGACGCGGTGCGCTACCGCCAGGAGGTTTTCCGTGACCTCGACGACCCTGCCCTGTTCGAGGAGGTCCAGCGCTTCGCCGACCACATGGCGGAGGTGCGCACCCACCTGCATCAGCTGGCGAAGATGCAGTACCGCTATCACCGGGAGGGCTGGCTGCTGGACGCGGCGGCCATCTACTGCGACGCGGTGCAGTCGCTGGCGGCGCACCTGGCCTCGGCGCAGATCAGCTCCCGTGCCTTGCTGGACTTCCGGGAATACCTGGCTTCCTACGTGGCGTCGGCCAGGTTCAGCGCTTTGGCGAGCGATACCAGGGACCGGAAGGACGCCCTCGGGCAGATCCGCTACTGCACGCGTATCCGGGGCGGCCGGGTGGAGGTCAGCCGCTACCAGGATGAACCTGACTACAGCGCCGTGGTGCTGCACACCTTCGAGCGCTTCAAGCAGGGCGCGGTCAAGGATTACCGGATCCATTACCGGGCGCGGCCAGGGATGAACCACGTCGCCGCCCAGATCCTCGAGCTGGTGGCCAGGCTCTTCCCGGAGGAGTTCACCGCCCTGGACGAGTACTGCCGCCAGCACGACGCGTTCCTCGACGAGGGAATCCGGCACGCCGACCAGGACCTGCAGGTCTATCTCGCCTATCTTGATTACATCAGGCCGCTCCGCGCGGCCGGGCTGCGCTTCTGCTATCCCGAGGTCTCCGCCTCCAAGGAAGTCCTCGCCGCCGATACCTTCGACCTGGCCCTGGCGCACAAGCTCGTCTTCCAGCGCGAGCCGGTGGTCACGAACGAGTTCCGCCTGGCAGGCCCCGAGCGGATCTTCGTCGTGACCGGGCCCAACCAGGGCGGGAAGACCACCTTTGCCCGGACCTTCGGCCAGCTCCACCACCTGGCCAGCGTCGGCTGCCCGGTCCCGGGCAGCGCCGCCCGCCTGTTCCTGTTCGACCGCCTCTTCACCCATTTCGCCCGGGAAGAGGACCTCACCAAGATGACCGGGAAGCTGGAGGACGACCTGATCAGGATCGGGGAGATCTTGCGGGCGGCCACCTCGGACAGCATCGTGATCATGAACGAGATCTTCGCCTCCACCACCTTGCACGATGCCCGCTTCCTGGGAACAAAGCTGCTGACGAAGGTCGAGCAACTGGACGCCCTGTGCGTCTACGTCACGTTCGTCGATGAGATGGCCTCGCTCGGCGATCAGGTCGTCAGCATGATGAGCACGATCAACCCGGAGAACCCGGCCGAGCGCACCTACAAGGTGGTCAGGAAACCAGCCGACGGCCTGGCTTACGCGCTGGCCCTCGCCGAGAAATACGACGTCACCTACGATCGGCTGCGGGAGCGACTCGGGCTATGAAGGTCTACCTTCTCTACCAGGACCGGGACTTCGACTTCGGGGCCGAACTGCCTCCCGGCCACCAGGACCTGATCCAGGATCTCGAGCTGACCACGCTGCTGCACGCGATGGCCGCCGGTGACAAGCTCCTCTTCGAGGTGTCCGCGAAGGTCCTGCTCACCAGCCTGGACGATCCCGAAGCCATCCGCTACCGCCAGCGGATCCTGGCCGACTGCCTGGCTCAGCCCGAGGTCATCCGGGAGATGTACGCTGTCGCGGTCGGGGCGTTGGCGGACAAGCGGCACCTGTGGGGTTACGGCGGCTCGTACCAGAACGCTTCGTCAAACCTCTCCGGCGCGGTCAGTTATCTCGAGGCCTACGTGGCCCGCCTGGGGCAGCTGAGGAAGATCGCCGACGACCACGCCGACCAATTCCGCTCCGACGGGATGCGGACGCTGTTCGCCACGCTGAAGCACGAACTGGACGACGAGTACTTCGAGGAGATCAGCTACCACCTGAAGCAGCTGCGCTTCCGCGGCGGCGTACTGATCAGCGCCGAACTCGACCGCGACAACAGCGGCAACGGCTTCGTGCTGCGCGCCCCCGAACAGGCCCGGCGACGGTGGACGGAACGGCTGGGGATCGGGCCGCGCACCACCTACTCCTTCACCCTCCCGCCTCGCGACGAGGCCGGAAGCCAGATCCTGGAGGACCTCACCAGCCGGGGACTCAACCTGGTCGCCAACGCGGCTGCCCAGTCCGCCGACCACATCGGCAGCTACTTCACCATGCTGCGGGGCGAGCTGGCCTTCTACGTGGGCTGCCTCAACCTCGCCGACCGGCTCGCCGCCAAAGGGGCACCCGTCACCACCCCTGAGCCGGCCCAGTCCTCGGCGCTCGCGTTCTCGTGCACGGACCTGCGCGACGCCTGCTTGGAGCTGCAGTCACCGGACCCGGTGGTGGGCAACGACGTGCAGGCCGACGGGAGGTCGCTGGTCATCATCACCGGCGCCAACTCGGGAGGGAAATCCACGTTCCTGCGCAGCGTCGGCGTGGCCCAGGTCATGATGCAATGCGGAATGTTTGTCGCCGCCCAGTCTTACCGGGCTGATGCCGCCCGCGGGATCTTCACCCACTTCATCCGGGAGGAAGATGCCGGTATGACCAGCGGCCGGCTCGATGACGAGCTGCGGCGGATGAGCGTCATCGCCGGCCGGATCGCGCCGCACTGCCTCGTGCTGTTCAACGAGTCCTTCGCCGGGACCAACGAGCGTGAAGGATCCGAGATCGGCTACCAGGTCGTCCGCGCCTTGCTGGACGCACAGATCAAGGTGTTCTTCGTCACCCACCGGTTCGACTTCTCCGACCGTTTCCACCGTCAGCGCGCACGCTCCACCCTGTTCCTGCGAGCCGAGCGCGGGCCGGACGGGCGCCGCAACTATAAGCTCGCGGTAAAAGAACCCCTCCCGACCAGCTTCGGAGAAGACCTTTACTACCGGCTCGGCGCCTGGCTGGACGAGGATGAAGGCTTCACCCCGGCGGCCGCGGGAACAGGCCTGGACGGCGAACCAGGCCCCGGCGGCCGGGTCCCGGAGCCCAGCGGGACCGCTGCCGTGCCGCCGGACGCGCCGCGTACGGGATGAGCCGGACGAGCCGTCACCGCCACGCGCTGTCCGCGCGCTGCGCGGCCGCTCGCGTCAGGTAAGGCATCACTTTCATCAGGGTCATCTCGGCCCGGCCGTAGGCGCTGGCCCCCACCCACAGCTGGTATGCCTCCGGCCGCCGGCTTCGGTCCTTAAGCCGGCTGGCGCCTGAGTGCGCCGGTGCCGCGTAAGCCGGAACGGCTGCTTCGCCGAGCACGCTGAGCACGGCCGGAACGACCTGCTCGCTGACCTCCAGAACCGGCACCCACCCCTCATCATCGAGCCCGTTGCCGTAGCCGCCGGACGGCAGCCACGACAGGCGCCACCAGCGTCCGGTTTGCTCAGCGGGTCTTGACGCCGATGCAGCCATGGCGTCCTACCTCCTCTCAAGGGAAGCAGGACCCATCGGCCATCCGGCAATCCTGCAGGGCTGGGCGCTTTCGTGCAGGAGCGGCGGGGTCCACCGCCGGGCGGATCAGATCACCGGAATCATTGTACGACGCCGCGTCCTGGCCGGCGCCTGCGGCGGCGCACACTGATGGCAGGTCTCGCACGATTGGAGGTCCCATGACCACTCCCGGCAGCTCAGACCGGTGGACCTTCTGTGACCTGGGACATGTCCACTGGGGCGCGCGAGGCGGCGCGGGACTGCTGCTGCGGTACGTCCCGCCCGGCGGGGAGCCGCGGTACCTACTCACCGAGCGTTCCCGGTGGGTAGATGAAGGTGGTACGTGGGGTATGCCAGGCGGCGCCATCCACGATGGCGAAGAGGCCGAGGCAGCGGCTCACCGCGAGGCCACCGAGGAGATCTGGCCGGTCCCGGCCTATCGGGTCACCGGGACCGAGACGCAGGACTGCGGTGGCGGCTGGAAGTTCTCCATCGTCCACGCCGACGTCGGTGAACCGTTCACCGCGTATACCTCAAGGGAGACCGAGAGCACCGGATGGTTCACGCTGCGCGAGATGACAAGCCTGCGGCTGCATCCCGGCTTCCGTCAGTGGGTGGAGCAGAACCTGCCGCCGCGGCGGCGATAGCCACGACGGCGCCGCGCGGCGCGCGTCAGCCGGTCCGCCCTATGCTGCTGGGCAGGTCCAGGCCGAGGACGCGGTCGGCGAACACGAAGGTCTCGAACTTGGTGCCCGCTGGCACGCTGGCGTCGGGCACCAGGCCGCGCAACAGGGCGAGCAGCGATACCGTGTCCAGGTCTTCGAAGGCGGCCCGGACCGTTCCCGCGATGCCGGCCGGCATCGGTCGTGAGGGTGATCGCGCCCATTCGGCCACCAGGTGCCGCCAGCGGCCGAGCGTTTCATCCGCGTCGGCCAGCACGCCCTGCGTGAGGTCGGCGCTCTGGTGGTACGGGTAGGCCTGCAGGGCGAGCCGGACCGCGAGCGGATCGCGCCCGGGTCCGGCGAGCTCGGTATGCAGGCGCGCCGCGCCGACCGGAGTGAGAAGCCCGCCCTGCCCGGTGCACACGGTGGCGGCGCGGCCGGCCAGGTGCACGTCGATCGGACCGGCCAGCGACGCCTGGGCATCCTGACAACTCGTGCGGACGGCGGGCGGGTGGACGCCAAGCGCATCGGCGGCGCGCTCGAAAGCCGTCAGCTGACCGGGGGGCTGGCCGGCGAATGACAGCGCGGTGAGGACCTGCAGGTCACCGAGCTCGGCCGCCCGCGCGAGCAGGTCGGCAGTCAGCAGCACGCGCAGCCCGGTGATGTCCGCGCTATCGGCCGTGTCCGGCGCGTGCGCGCACACCCGCAACAGTCCCCGGCGGGCCGGCCTGACATCGGTATACGAGCCATTACTAGCATCCAGCAGGCGAAGCACGCCCTCCAGGCTAACGGGCGCGCAGCCGATCCAGCAGGCGGCCTGGCCGAACGGCGGCCGCGATCCCGCGCTAAACTGCCCGAGCCGGAAGGGGCTCCGGCTGGAGCGCTCGAGGGCTCCAGAACCGCCAGCGTGGCTGATGGCCTCTCGTGGGAACGTCAGGATGGCCGACCGACAAATGGGGCCCAAAGCCTCTGCCGTTGCGCTATCGGACGTAATGACGATGGAGCGACAAGGACTGCGGCAGATAGGAGCGTACGATGCCGGTTTTCGATGTCACGGAGCTGTCCGCGCTGGAGATCTTGGACTCACGCGGTCGGCCTACGCTGGCGGTCACCGTAGGGCTGGCCGACGGCACGACGGCCCGCGCTGGAGTTCCCTCCGGCGCCTCAACCGGGTCGCGGGAGGCGGTGGAGCGTCGCGACGGCGACCCGGCCCGGTACGAGGGCAAGGGCGTGCTGGGGGCGGTCGCGGCGGTCAACACCGAGATCGCCGACCTCCTCCGCGGCCGGTCATGGGCCACGCTGGGCGAGGTGGACCAGGCGATGATCGCGCTGGACGGCACCGCGAACAAGAGCAGGCTCGGCGCCAACGCCACGGTGGGAGTCTCCATGGCCCTGGCCCGGGCGCTGGCCGCCTCGGCCGCGGTGCCGCTGTGGCAGTGGCTGGTGCCGCAGGGTGTCACGCCCTCCATGCCGGTGCCCCACTTCAACGTGCTCAACGGCGGGGTGCACGCGCCCAACCCGCTGGACTTCCAGGAGTTCATGGTCGCACCGGTCGGGGCACCGTCGATGGCCGAGGCGGTCCGCGCGGGCGCGGAGGTCTACTCGGCGCTGCGCCGTGAGCTATCCGGCCGCAAGCTCTCCACGGGGCTGGGCGACGAGGGCGGCTTCGCCCCCGAGATCGCCGAGCCCGAAGAGGTGCTCGGCCTGCTGGTGCAGGCCATCGGCGACGCCGGCTACAAGGCCGGCATGGACGGGGTGTCGATCGCCTTGGACCCGGCGGCCTCGGAGTTCCGCCAGCCGGACGGGCGGTACAAGGTGGCCGGGGAGCTGCTGGACAGCAGCGACATGATCAACCGTTACGCGCTGATCACCGAGCAGTTCCCCGTGCACCTGATCGAGGACGGGCTCGGCGAGGACGACAATGACGGCTGGATCGCGCTGACCGAGCGCCTGGGCGGCACCACCGAGTTGGTCGGCGACGACATCTTCTGCACCAACCCGGCGATCATCAGCTGGGCGATCGAGCGCGGTATCGGCAACGCCTCGCTGATCAAGCTCAACCAGATCGGCACCGTCACCGAAACCCTGCAGGCCATGGCGATCTGCCGCGAAGCCGGCTACCGGCAGTTCGTCTCGCACCGCTCCGGGGAGACCGAGGACTCCTTCATCGCCGACTTGACCGTCGGCACCGGCAGCGGTCACCTGAAGTCCGGCGCCCCGGCGCGCGGCGAGCGCACCGCCAAATACAACCGGCTGCTGGAGATCGCGGCCTCCGAACCCGACCTCCGCTACGGCATGCCCTGAGCCCTGGCCGGCCGCATCACAGATCCAGCAAGCCAAGTACGCGCCGCAGCGCCGATTCCCGCCCGGCTAGCTCCTCTTGCTTACGCTCGGCCTCGGCCGCCGACGCCTCGCGCAGGCCCGCCGCCGTCCGCAGCGCCGCCTGCATCCGCTCGGTGGCGTCGGAGTAACGCCGCTCGATCACGCGGACCAGCGCCCGGGTCGCCTCCGCGAGCCGGTACTGCAGGTCCCCCCGGGCCCGGCCGATCTGGCTGTCGACCATGCTGGGAGCCTCACGGCGCAGGTGCTCCTTGGCCGTGCGCCTGCCGAGCTCGCCAGGCAGCCAGCGGCGGACCGCACCCGCCAGCAGCTCCGTCTGCCCGACGTCCTCGCCGGTGACGTAGAAAAACCGCCGGTTCTCGGTCAGCCGGCCGCCCGGCTCGGGTACCGCGAGGTCAAGGCCGAGCAATTCGGCCGCGGAGTCGCGCAAGACGTCAAGCTCGGTCTTAAGGTCCCCGGCGAGCCGGGCGTCCACGTGGGCCAGGCGTTCCTCGATGATCTCCTGCCGCTGTCGGCGCCAGGCGTCGGCGGCCGCCACGGCGAGCGTGACCAGCCGCTCGCGGCCCCGCCGCTCGATCTCACCGGGCGCGGCGGCCTGCAGGTCGCCGTCGAGCAGCGCGTCGAGCTGCCCGGTGATCTCGCGCCCGAGCCGAGGCGCATCCGTCTCTGCCGCGTCGTTGAGGGCGAACAGCAGCCGAGCCGACTCGGCATTGGCGATCGCGATGGCGTCCCGGCTGCGCACGTCCACCTCGGCCAGCCGGGCGCCGAACTGCTCCACCCGCGCCGCCGCGTCGCCCGCGCGCATCTCGGCCGCCCGGCGGGTCAGCCTCACCTCATCCAGCAGGGAACCAGCGATCCGGCTGGCCTGCGCGACCGCCGACGCGCGCAGGTCCGCCTTGCGCCGCGACGCCAGGTACGCGGTGAAATCAGCCCTGAACGCGGCGAAGCCGGCATCGCCGCCATCGAGAGCGGCCCGCGCCGACATCGGATAAACCTGTCCGGCGTGGCCGGCCTCACCGAGCACCTGCCGGGTGAACTCCATCGCCTCCGCCCGGCCCGGCTCATCCAGGCGATCGGCCTTGTTCAGCACGGTGAACGTCGTCACCGACAACTCGGCCACCTGGCCCAGCAGGTCCCGCTCGCTCGCCGACACCGGCGGGTCGGCGGTCAGCACGAACACCGCCGCGTCCATGGACTGCAGCGCCTCGTGGGCGGCCTCGGTGTCCCATTCGAACACCGACCCGGTGCCCGGCGTGTCCACGAGCTCTACCCCGCCGGCCAGCACCGGGGCGTCCACGTACACGGTCACGCCCGCGATCTGCCGCCGGTTACGCGGGTTCCCGCGCTCGGTGACCAGGTCGTCCAGCGCGGCCAGCGGGTGCTTCTCGTCATGCCCGTCCAGGAACCGGACCTCGACCCTGGGGTCGTCGCCGTAGCGGACCGTGGTCGTGACCGCGGTCAGCGGGGTCACCCCGGAGGGCAGCACCGCGCGGTCCAGCAGAGCATTGACCAGCGTGCTCTTGCCTCGCTTGGCCTCGCCTACGACCAGGACCCGCAGCCGCGCCGCGTCCAGCCGGTCCCGCAGCGCCGCCAGCTGTTCCCGGTCGCGTTCGGTGCCGAGCGAGGCAAGCTCGCTGAGCGCACTGAGCAGGGTTTCGTCGCTGTCGGTCATCCTCGCCATCCTCCTACCTGCGCTGTATACGCCTGGTAGGGACCGTTGGCGGGGTTGCCGCGTTCGTGCCGCCCGCGAACCTGGCGGGGCGCTGGCGCGGCGAGCCCCTCCGCCGCGCTCACACCAGGATAGGCGTCAGGCCAGGGCAGTCACCACCGCCACGATGGCGATCAGCGCGATGAGCATGTAAAGCAGGTAGGCGTCCAGCCGGCCGGACTGCAGCCGTTTCGCGGTGGTCACGACCGCCGCGAACATCCGCTGCCCGGGCCGGTACAGGTAGGCGCCGACCACCTCGATCACGTCGGACGTGTACTCCAGACGCGGCTGGTCCTGCGTCTCGGCGACGTCCGCGTCATCCCCGGGCGGTACCTCCCGCACCTCAGCGCGGGTGTGCAGCAGGCTGGTGAGCACCCGGCGGGTGGGGTTCGCGTAGCCGAACGCGGTATAGGAATCGGTCCCCTCCACGCCGATCGTCGCCGAATGCCACGCCGGAACCCGCCGTACCCGCAGCAGCCGCCGGCCGGACAGCGCCCACGCGACCAGGCCGACCACGAGCAACATCACCGGGAGATCCAGCCACAGCCAGGACGGGGACAGGATCGAGAACCCGGCGAACACCGGCTGCAGCACCCACGGGGACTTCAGCGCCCCCATGGTGATGCGGCTCGGCACGATCGGGGACAGCCCGGCGGCGATCACCCTTATCTCCAGCGGGGTTACCGCCGTGACCGTCAGGCAGAAAGCGGCCAGTACCGCCACCGCCGCGCGTCCCCCAAGGCCGTATTCGGGTGCCGCGCCGGTTCCGCGGCCCAGCACGATGAGGCCGACCAGGCGGACGAACGTCACCCCGGCGAACCCGACGGTCAGCGCGACCGCGGCGCCGGCCAGCGCCAGCGCCAGCCGGTAGCCGAGCCCGGGCACCCGGAATTGCTGCATGAGCGCCTCGAGCAGGAACCACTCGGACACGAACCCGGCCGTCGGCGGCAGTCCGGCCAGCGTCAGTGACCCCACGGCGAGCCCGGCACCGCTCCACGGCGCGCGCCGCGGCATGCTGCGCAGCACCTCCAGATCGTCGCCGCCGCCCGCCATCATCTCGATCCCGGCGGCCGAGGTAAACAGCAGCGACTTGGCCGCGGTGTGCGCGACTATCTGCAACGTGGCGGCCAGCAGGCCGGCCGCGACCAGCCGCTGGTTCCCGACCGCCGCGCCGGTCAGCGCGACACCGAAGCCCACCACGATCAGGCCGGTGTTCTCCACGCTGGAGTAGGCGATCACCCGGTTCAGCCGGTTCTGCACCGCGGCGTGCGCGATGCCGAGCAGCGCGGTGAACGCCCCGAGCAGCAGGACCGCGCCGACCAGCCAGCCGGGCGGGCGGCCGAGCAGGGCCAGCGTGCGCCACATGCCGTAGAAGGCGACGTTCACGCACACCCCGGCCATGACCGCGCGAGCAGGCCCGGGGGCGGCGGCGTAGCCCGACGGCAGCCAGACCTGGAACGGCACCAGGCCGGCCTTGATCGCGAACCCGCCGAGCAGCAGCACCACAGCGGTGGTGCGGGCCGCGCCGCCGGGTACGTGCGTGAACGACGCCAGCGTGATCGAGTGGGACTTGGCGGCCAGCAGCAGCAGCCCGGCCAGCAACGCGGCCCCGCTGACCTTGCCGAACGCGAACGTGAGCTGAGCCGCTCCGGTATTCCGGTCCCGTCCCTGCCTGCCCCGGCCGGAGCCGGCGAGCAGGTAGAACGCGATCGTCAGCGTCTCCCACCCGAACAGCGCGGTGAACGCGTCCTGCGCCGTCATGATCACCGCGACCGCGCCCAGCGCCAGCGCGTAACTCGCGCCGAGCCCCTGCCGGGCTACCGTATCTGGCCGTGCCACCCAGCTGGCGAAGGCCACCGAGACCGGCACCGCGGCCCCGAACGCGATGACCAGGAACATCCCGGACAGCTGGTCGGCAGCCAGGCCCGCGGCGGGCTGACCGGGCACGGGCTGTCCGAGCCACCCGGCGACGGGGAGCAGCACGGTCCGGCCGGCCAGCGCGAATCCGCCCAGAACCGCCAGGCACGCCGAGCCGGCGGCGCCGAGCAGATA
>JASIGD010000089.1 GCA_030045295.1 Streptosporangiaceae bacterium | reverse complement strand
AGTCGGTCAGGGACATGGCCCGGCGCGGCGCCCTGGGCGGTGACCCGACGCTGACCGAGAAGAAAGCCGAGGCCAACCTGCTCAAGGCGCTCGGCAAGGGCCTGCTGAAGATCATGTCCAAGATGGGCGTGTCCACGGTCGCCTCCTACACCGGCGCGCAGATCTTCGAGGCCATCGGGCTCGGCGCCGAGGTGATCGAGACCTGCTTCGCCGGCACCACCTCCCGGCTGTCCGGCGTGGGCTTCGACGCTCTGGCCGCCGAGACCGAACAGCGGGCCGGCCAGACCGGCAGGGATTACCAGCGGCTGGCTACCGGCGGCGAATACCAGTGGCGCCGCGAGGGCGAGCCGCACCTGTTCAGCCCCGAGGCGGTCTTCAAGCTGCAGCACGCGACCCGCAGCCGCAGGTACGAGATCTTCAAGGAGTACACCACCCTGGTCGACGACCAGTCGCGGCGGCTGATGACCTTGCGCGGGCTGCTCCGCATCCGCGGCGTCGACCCCGGGCCGGAACCGGGCGACCCGACGGGCGCACCACGGCCCGTTCGGATCAACGACGTGGAGCCTGCCGTCAGCATCGTGCGGCGGTTCGCCACCGGGGCCATGTCGTACGGGTCGATCTCGGCCGAGGCGCACGAGACCCTGGCCATCGCGATGAACCGGCTGGGCGCCCGGTCGAACACCGGCGAGGGCGGCGAGGACCCGGACCGGTTCAGCCCGGACGGTAACGGCGACCTGCGCCGGTCCGCGGTCAAGCAGGTCGCCAGCGGGCGGTTCGGCGTCACCAGCGAGTACCTGGTCAACGCCGACGACCTGCAGATCAAGATGGCGCAAGGGGCCAAGCCGGGGGAGGGCGGCCAGCTGCCCGGGCACAAGGTGTACCCGTGGATCGCCAAGACCCGGTACTCCACGCCCGGAGTGGGGCTGATCTCGCCGCCGCCGCACCACGACATCTACTCGATCGAGGACCTGGCCCAGCTGATCCACGACCTGAAGAACGCGAACCCGGCGGCGCGGGTGCACGTCAAGCTGGTGGCCGAGGTAGGGGTCGGCACCGTGGCCGCCGGGGTTTCCAAGGCGCACGCCGACGTGGTCTTGATCAGCGGGCACGACGGCGGCACTGGAGCGGCGCCGCTGACCTCGATCAAGCACGCGGGCGCGCCGTGGGAGCTCGGACTGGCCGAGACCCAGCAGACGCTGCTCCGGAACAAGCTGCGGGACCGGATCGTGGTGCAGGTGGACGGCCAGCTGAAGACCGGCCGCGACGTGATCATCGCCGCCCTGCTCGGCGCGGAGGAGTTCGGTTTCGCGAGCGCGCCGCTAGTGGTGTCCGGCTGCGTGATGATGCGGGTCTGCCACCTGGACACCTGCCCGGTCGGCGTGGCCACCCAGAACCCCGAGCTGCGGGCCAGGTTCACCGGCCGACCCGAGTTCGTGGTGAACTTCTTCGAGTTCATCGCCGAAGAGGTCAGGGAGTACCTGGCCAGGCTCGGGTTCCGCACCCTGGCCGAGATCGTCGGCCGGGTCGACCTGCTCGACTCGGCGCTGGCGGTGGAGCACTGGAAGGCCTCAGGGCTCGATCTCGCCCCGGTGCTTTACGCACCTCAGCTGCCCGACGGCGCCGCCCTGAGCTGTCAGCGGAGCCAGGATCACGGCCTGGACCAGGCGCTGGACCACACCCTCATCCAGCTCGCCGAGGGAGCGCTGACCGAAGGTCGCCCGGTTCGGCTCGAGCTGCCGATCCGAAACGTGAACCGGACCGTCGGCACCATGCTCGGCTACGAGGTGACCAGGCGCTGGGGCAGCGAGGGGCTGCCCGATGACACGATCGACGTCTGGTTCACCGGGTCGGCCGGGCAGTCGTTCGGGGCGTTTTTGCCGCCCGGCATCACGCTGCGCCTGGACGGCGACGCCAACGACTACCTGGGCAAGGGTCTGTCCGGCGGGCGGCTGGTGGTCCGGCCTCCGGCCGAGGCTCGGTTTGCCGCCGAGGAGCAGGTCATCGCCGGCAACGTGATCGGCTACGGCGCCACCGGCGGCGAGATCTTCCTCCGCGGCCTGGTGGGGGAGCGGTTCTGCGTGCGGAATTCCGGCGCGCTCGCGGTCGCCGAAGGCGCAGGCGACCACGGCTGTGAGTACATGACCGGGGGGCGCGTGGTGATCCTCGGTCCGGTCGGGCGTAACTTCGCGGCCGGCATGTCCGGTGGCATCGCCTACGCGCTGGACCTGCCGGAGATCCGGGTCAACATGGAGATGGTCGACCTGGACCCGCTGGACGAGGGCGACGCCGAGTTCGTGCGCGACGTAGTAGAGCGCCACCACGAACAGACCGGCTCGGCCGTCGCGGCGAAGCTGCTGGCCGACTGGGATCCGGGCCGGTTCACCAAGGTCATGCCGAAGGACTACAAGCGGGTGCTGTCCGCCGCGTCCGCGGCCGAGCGCGAGGGCCGCGACGTCAACGAGGCCGTCATGGCCGCGGCCCACGGGTAAGGGCGGCCATGGCTGATCCGAAGGGGTTTTTGTGCACCCCGCGGGAGATCCCGGCCCGGCGCCCCGTGCAGGTGCGGTTGCGGGACTGGCGCGAGGTGTATGAGCCGTTCCCGCCCGGCCAGCTTGAACGGCAGGCGGGCCGCTGCATGGACTGCGGCGTCCCGTTCTGCCACGGCGGCTGCCCGCTGGGGAACCTGATCCCCGAGTGGAACGACCTGGTCTGGCGGCACGATTGGCGTGCAGCCGCCGACCGCCTGCACGCCACGAACAACTTCCCGGAGTTCACCGGGCGGCTGTGCCCGGCGCCGTGCGAAGCCGCCTGCGTGCTCGGGATCAACTCCGATCCCGTCACGATCAAGCAGGTCGAGGTGGAGATCATCGACCAGGCGTTCGCGTCCGGCTGGGTGCCGCCGCGGCCCCCGGCCGCGTGGTCCGGCCGGACAGTGGCGGTGATCGGCTCGGGTCCGGCCGGACTCGCCGCCGCCCAGCAGCTGACCCGGGCCGGGCACGCAGTGACCGTGTTCGAGCGCGACGACGAGCCCGGCGGCCTGCTCAGGTACGGCATCCCCGCGTTCAAGCTGGAAAAGCGGCACCTGGACCGGCGGCTGGCCCAGATGCGGGCCGAAGGCACCGAGTTCCGCTGCGGCGCCGAGGCCGGGGTCGACATCACCGCCGATGAGCTGCGCGCCGCGTTCGACGCCCTCGTGCTGTGCGGCGGCGCCCGGGTCCCCCGTGACCTGCCGCTGCCCGGCCGGTCACTGGCCGGGATCCACCAGGCCATGGAATACCTGCCGCTCGCCAACCGGGCTGTGGACGGCGGCTCTGTCGGCCCGGCGCCGTTCGGGTCCGACCGGGACATCGGGGCCGTCGACTGGGCGGCCTTCGGGTCCGACCCGGAGATCAGCGCACGCGGCCGGCACGTGATCATCATCGGCGGCGGCGACACCGGCGCGGACTGCCTGGGCACCGCGC
>JASIGD010000012.1 GCA_030045295.1 Streptosporangiaceae bacterium | reverse complement strand
CCGGTCCGCACAGCCGAACGCCACGTGATCAAGGCCCGGCCGCAGCTCGTCGAACGGCTCTGCACTCGACGGGGTGGCATGCTGGTGAATGCCGAACAGCGTGCCGCCAAGAAGCCACACGACGTGGTGGAACGGGCCGGTGTCCTCGTCGAGCACCGGGTCGACACCGAACAAGCGCCGATACCAGGGCCGGCTCCGGTCAAGGTCGGTGACCGTCACGGCGACATGGGTGATCGCGGGAAACTCAGACATCACTCCCCCAACTCGCTCGGCCCATACTCTACTAGGCGGGGCGGGTCGTCGCTGTGCTGGGCTACTTCTGCCTCTGCCGCACCGAGGTACCCGCCGATCGCCCGGGTCCTGGGCGTCCAGAACGCCGGGCCTCAGGCCCGTCACCGCGCCCGAGCCGGCCCGGGCGTAGTCGGCCAGGAACCGGATGACACTCTGTAACTACCGCCACTCGGAGCAAGCGCGCAAGTAGCCGCCGTTATGGCGTTTCGGGCAGCATACGCAGGCTAGTCCGCTGTCCGCCCGTAACTGGCTTATCTGCGCCGACCCGTCAGCCAGTCCGGCGGCGGTGGCTCTAGTTGCTGACTAGGACTGACTGGTGCAGGTAGCGGGTCCCGGTGGCCTCCTGGAGCAGGAAGTCGGCCAGGTCGTCGCGTGAGGTGGCGGTCATGCCCACTTTGTCGCCCTGCCCGGTACCGGTGCGGACCTTGAGCTTGCCCGCGGCCGGCTTGTCGACGGGACGGGCTACCGCGACGATCGTCCAGCCCAGGCCGGAGGACCGGACCGCCTCGCCCGCGCCGGCCGATTCCGCGGTGAACACCCGCGTGCCCGGCAGCGCCTTGATGAGCCCGAAGACTACAGCGAAGGTACGGTTCCACGTGTGGTGAGGCAAGGCGATGCTGGGTCCCCAGCAGTAGACGAGCCTGCGGACGCCCTGGTCCTGCATCGCGGTCACGATCGTGCGGGTGCCGGAGGCGATCGGCAGGTCCGCTGACCCGCCGAACACCGGCTGGGACAAGACGGCGACCACGGCGTCGGCGCCGCCGACGGCGGCCCTGATCGCGGCGGGGTCCGACAGCTGCCCGGTGACCACCTGCAGGCGTTCGCTGGCGGCCGGGAGCTTGCCGGGGTTACGGACGTAGGCGACGACGCATGGCCGGCCGCGAGGGCTTTGCCGGCCAGGAGCCGGCCGGTTCCGCCGCTGGCACCGAATATGACCAGTCTCACTGAGCCTCCTTGCTGATCAACAGGGATGTGTCAGGGCCGGCGGGACGCCCGCCGCGCGACCCGGTCCCGGGCCGTTCGCGGCGTGGTCGCGCTGAGCCGGGCCGGGCGGGCCGGCCCGGTGATGCGGCTCGCGCTGTCACTGGTCACCGGCGAGTCCTGTCATGCGGGCGCTGCGCTGCCACAGGTCGTTCATGACGTCGTCGCGCAGGGCGAGCACGGCCGGGTCCGGCCAGGTGAGCCGCCGCCGGACCAGGGACGCGTACAGGCGACCTTCGGGCGGGGCGGTTCCCCCCAGGGCCAGGCTGGCGAGTTCCTGCCCGGCTTGCTCGACGGTGGCGGTCCGCATGACCGGGCGCAGCGCCCGCAGGGCCCACCGCAGCGGGCGGGCCCACCAGGGCCACCGCTGGACCAGCGAGGTGCCCGGGGTGAAGCCGGGGTTGTAGGCGATCACCCGCCACCCCTGTTCCCGGGCCTCTGGTGTCTGCGCGAGGTACCGGGCGGTGAGCGGGTTGCACAGCTTGGAGGCGGAGTAGGCGCGGAACCCGTCGAGGAACCCGGTCTTGCGGCTGCCGTCGGGTGCGCCAGGCGCTCGGGGTCGAGGTGGCGCGGGGCCAGCGGGTTGGTGCGGGGGTCGTGGGTGTCGCTGGTGGTGATGACGATGGTTGCGCCGTGCGCCAGGTGCGGCATGAGCAGCCGGATTAGCAGGTAGTGGGCCAGGTGGTTGACGGCGAAGGTCGTCTCGAACCCGTCGGCGGTGCGCGTGCCGGTGTTGCCGTACTGGGTGCCGGCGTTCAGTACGAGGATGTCGGCCGGCGCGTCGGTCAGCGATTCGAGCACGGCGGCGGCGAACTGCCGGACGCTGTCGAGCCGGGCGAGGTCCAGCGGCAGCGGCTGTCCCGGGCCGGCGTACCGGGACCGCGCCCCGAGGATCAGGCGTATGCCCGGTTCGGCGGCGATGCGGTGCGCGGCCGGGCGGCCGAGACCGGAGGTCCCGCCCGTCATGACGACGCTGATCGCGCCGCTCCCCGGCTCCCCGTCCTCGTACCGGCCTGGCCCGGTACCGTCACGGCCGGTCATGGCCGGCCGGGAGTGACGGCATGCCCGGCGTAGCGCCGGGGCCGCTGCCTATCCGGCCCCGCATCGATGCGTACTGGTTCGGTCATACCAGCCTCCTCCTGATGTAAGAGTTGCCTCGGGTCGCGTTAGCCGAGGGCCTCATCCGAAAGTGACGGCGTGCTTGCCCTGCTTGTGGCTGGAGCCGAATGCGTCCAGCGCGGCGGGGACGTCTTCGAGCCCATGGGTTGCCTGGATGGGGATGCGGACGGTGCCGGAGGACAGCAAGGCGCTGACGCGCTCCAGGTTCTCCGGCGTCGGCATGGCCGAGATGTTGGCGCGGCCCGGTCCCTCGTCAGCGGCCCGCAGCGCAGAGGCGGCGAGCCCGCCGGGCGTGAGGACCGCGGCGCAGTGCCCGAAGCCGTCGGGTGAGTAGGACACCAGGTCGATCAGCGCGTCGACCCACGTCCCCTGCAGGCTCGAGGCCAGGCCGGCGTCACGGCCGATGACCCGGCTGACGCCGAGGTCGCGCAGATAAGCCTCGTCACCGGGGCGGGCCGGAGCGATCACGGTCGCGCCGGCCGTCGCTGCGAGCTGCACGGCGACGGTGCCCACCCCACCGGTCGCGCCGACCACAAGGACGCTCTGACCAGGGCGGGGCTGGACGGCGTCGACGGCCGCCATCGCCGTGAGGACGGCGAGCGGCGCGGCGCCGGCCGCCTCCAGCGGGACCCCGTCCGGGACGTGCGCCAGGAACTGGGCGCCGGGCAGCACGATCCGCTCCGCCCACGTCCCGGCGTGCACCGCCGGGCCCCACGGCGGCACGAACCCGTACACCAGGTCCCCCGCCGAAAAGCCCGTCACCTGCGGGCCGGCCGCCTCGACGGTCCCGGCGAAGTCCCGGCCCAGCACGACCGGGAACTCGTAGTCGGCGATCCCCTTCAGGGCGCCGTCGACGATCGACTGGTCGACTGGGTTCAGCGACGAGGCACGGACCCGCACCACCACGTCACCCGGCCCGGCGGCCGGCTCGGCAACGTCGTCCCGGAACCCGGCCTTGGCGCCGAACGAGTCGAATGTCACTGCCTTCATGGCGATTCCTCCTGGGTAGACCACCGCACGCAGCGCGGACAGATACCGTAAACGGCGGATACTCTCCGCTTATTTCCCTGAGGCTAGCACAGGCGGGCCGCTAAGCGGACACCAGCCGCCGGTTACGAGGTGGTACGGTTACCGGTGAGATGACCCGGACCAGCCCTCCCCGCCTTCGCGCGGACGCACGGCGCAACCGTGACACGCTCGTCGCGACGGCCCGCGCGCTGTTCGCCGAGCGCGGCCTGGACGTCCCGGCCGATGAGATCGCCCGGCGCGCCGGCGTCGGCACTGGCACGCTCTACCGGCACTTCGCCACCCGCGAGGACCTCGTCACCGCCGTGTTCCTCGGCCAGGTGGCCGAGAACGTCGCCGCCGTGGAGCGGGCGCTGCAGGACGACGACCCCTGGCGCGGGTTCGCCCGCTACGTGCGCGCGACGGCCCTGTCGCAGGCCACCGACCGGGCCATGGCCGACCTGGTCGCGATCGGCCACCCCGGCCGCGAGCTGCGCGCCCTGCAGGCCCGTGGCTACCGGGCCTTCAGCCAGCTCGTGGCCCGCGCCCAGGCCGCCGGGAGCTTGCGCGCGGACTTCACCCCGGAGGACCTCATCCTGCTGTACATGGCAGTGGCCGGCATCACCCGGTACGCCGGGCCGAGCGCGCCCGCCGCGGTCGAGCGGTTCATCGCGCTGGCCCTCGACGGCTACCGCGCCCAGGCCGCCACCCCGGCACCGCCGCCCGTGTCACAGAGGACCATGGCACTGCGCGTGCGGCAGGCAAGCCGCAGCGAGCGCGCTTCGGCCACCTCGGCAGAACCTCGGCGCCCTGAGATGCCCCGCGCTGCCGGCCCCGGGCCGGCCGCGCCGCGCTAAGTGGCAGCGGCGGGGAAGTCCGGCCTGTCATCAGTGCCGGCCCGGCGGCGCTCACCGGGGGGCGGCCGGCTGGGCGACAGGGCCTTCTGGGTCTGCTCCTCAGTGGGCGCGGGCACGGGCAGCGGCCCGGGGGCAGCGGCCTCAGATCGGATTCCGTCGAGGAAGATCGCCAGGTAGCGGCGGTACAGCCCGGGGGCCACGTCCCGGGTGGCGTCTATGATCGCGTCCAGGGCGAGCTGCAGGAAGACGATGTCGGTGCCGGCCAGGCCCTCGCGCAGGCTGCCCTGCCGGCGGGCGCGCTCGATCAGCAGGTTGAGCACCGGGCCGATGCGCTCGCTGGCCTCGGTGACGCGGTGCTGCCCCAGGGAGGGATGGTTAATGATGTCGGTAAGGCCCCGGTCCTTCACTTGCAGCTGCAGGATCTGCTCCAGGTAGGTAACCAGACCCCGCCAGGGGTCGGGCTCGGCCAGGGCGTGCTCGCCTATCGCCGCGACCTCCGCCAGGCGCTGCTCGAACAGCGCGTCGATCACTTCTTCCTTGTTGGCGAAGCGCCGGTAGGCGGTGCCGACGCCGACGCCGGCGTGGCGGGCGATGTCGTTGAGGGTCACCTGCAGCCCGCGCTCGGCGAACAGCTCCGCGGCGGCCTGCAGCAGGCGGCGCCGGTTGGCCTCGGC
>JASIGD010000088.1 GCA_030045295.1 Streptosporangiaceae bacterium | reverse complement strand
GTACCCGCCGCGGCGAGGCGCCCGCCGTGAGCCAGGCGGCGGGCCTCGTCCGCGGTAAGGTCGCGGCGCGGGAACGCCGCCGAGGCCGCCTGCGCGAGCGGCACGATCTCGAACCGTTCGGCCAGCTGCTCCAGGGTCCTGGCCTGCTCAAGGCCGTAGCCGCCGACCCGGGTCCGGCGCAGCCGGACGAGGTGCCCGCCGGTGCCGAGCGCGGTGCCGAGATCGCGGGCGAGAGCCCGGATGTACGTGCCGCTGGAGCAGCGCACGGTCACGTCGACGTCCAGCCGGTCGCCGTGGCGATCGGTGCTCACGACGGCGAACCGGAAAACCGTCACCGGCCTGGGATCCAGTTCCGGGGCCGCGCCCGCTCTGGTCAGCCGGTAGGCACGCTGCCCGCCGACCTTGATCGCGCTGACCGCCGGCGGGACCTGCAGGATCTGTCCGGTGAGGCCAGCCATCGCCTCGGTGAGCGCTTCCGCGGGAACGTCCGCGGCCGGCGCGGTCCAGGTGACCTCGCCTTCCGCGTCATCGGTGCTGGTCGACTGGCCAAGCCTGATCGTCGCGGCGTATTCCTTCTCGGTCAGGGTCAGGTACCCGAGCAGCCGGGTAGCCTTCTCCACGCCGATCACCAGGACGCCGGTCGCCATGGGGTCCAGGGTCCCGGCGTGTCCCACTCTCCTGGTCCCGGCCAGCCGGCGGATCCGCGCCACCACGTCATGGGAGGTCATGCCGCCCGGCTTGTCGACGATGACCAGGCCGCTCATTTTGCTGCCTCCCTCGCGGGCGTTTCGCTGGCTTCGGGAGGCCCGTCCTCGGTACCGGGATACCGCTGAGGCGAGGTCGGGCCGGAGGCGCGCCAGAAGGCGCGGCGGCCCGGCACCTGCGGGCTGCTCATTCGCCGTCGTCGCCCTCGCCGGGATCTTCGGCGGGCCTGCGATAGGGATCGGGGTCGCCCGCGTGCTGCGCGCCCTCACGGCTGCGGGCCAGCTGAGCGTCCGCGTGCTTGGCCTGGTTGACCAGGTCCTCGATCCGCTGGGCGGTGTCGGGCAGCTCATCGGCGACGAAGGCCAGCGACGGGGTATGCCGCAGCCCGAGCTGCCTGCCCACCTCGGACCGGATGATGCCGGTCGCGCTCTGCAGCGCCAGCGCGGTATCGGCCCGTTCCTGGTCAGATCCGTACACCGTGTAGAACACGGTGGCCTCGCGCAGGTCGTTGGTCAGCCGGGCCTCGGTGACGGTCACGAAGCCGAGCCTGGGGTCCTTGATCCGCCGCTCCAGCATTTCGGCGACGATCTGGCTGATCCTGTCGGCAAGCTTGCGCGCCCGGGCGGCATCCATGATCCGTCATTCCTCCTCGTTGAACAGCCGCTGCCGGGCCGACAGCAGCTCGATCTCGGGGTGCCGGGCCACCAGGCGCTCGCACCCGGTGAGCACGCTGACCGCGTTCGAGGCGGTCGCGGACACCACGGCCACGCCTATCTCGGCCCGCCGGTGCAGATCCAGGTGGCCGGTCTCGGCGACCGCGACGCCTGGATAGCACCGGCGCAACTCGGCGACCAGCGGCCGGACGACGGCACGCTTGGCTTTCAGCGAATGCACGTCGCCCAGCAGCACGTCCATCGTCAGCGCCGCGACGTACACGGCGTTACTCCGTTTCGGCCGGCGGGTGGCTGGTCAGGCCCTTGGCTTCTCCCTCATCTCGAAGGTCTCGATCGTGTCGCCGATCCTGACGTCGTTGTAGCCGATGCCGATACCGCACTCGTAACCCTCGCGGACCTCGGTTACGTCGTCCTTGAACCTGCGCAGCGAATCCACGGTCAGGTTGTCGGAGATCACCACGCCGTCCCGGATCAGCCGCGCCTTGCTGGCACGGTGGATCGTGCCGGTGCGCACGATGCACCCGGCGACGTTGCCGACCCTCGGCACCCGGAAGACCTCCCTGATCTCCGCCGTGCCGAGCTGGGCCTCCTCGAACTCGGGCTTGAGCATGCCCTTGAGCGCGGCCTCGACCTCCTCGATCGCCTGGTAGATGATCGAGTAGTAGCGGATGTCCACGCCTTCGCGCTGGGCCAGCTCGCCCGCCCGGCCGGCCGGCCGGACGTTGAAGCCGATGATCACCGCGTCCGAGGCGATGGCCAGGTTGACGTCGTCCTGGGTGATCGCGCCGACGCCGCGGCCGATCACCCGCAGGCTGACCTCCTCGCCCACGTCGAGCTGAAGCAGGGCGTCCTCGAGGGCCTCTACCGAGCCGGACACGTCGCCCTTGATGATCAGCAGCAGTTCCTCGCGCTCGCCGGCCTTGAACGCCGAATCCAGGTCTTCCAGCGTGACCCGCCGCCGTCCCTGGGCGAACTGGGCGATACGCTCGCGAGCCTCCCGGCGCTCGGCGATCTGCCTGGCCATCCGGTCATCGGAAACGACCAGGAAGTTGTCGCCCGCGTCCGGGACGGCGGTGAGTCCGAGCACCAGCACCGGCCGGGACGGCGGCGCCTCGGGGAGGGGCTCGCCGTTCTCGTCGAGCATGGCGCGTACCCGGCCGAACGCCTCGCCGCAGACGATCGAGTCGCCGACGTGCAGCGTGCCCCGCTGGACCAGCACGGTCGCCACCGGGCCCCGGCCCTTGTCCAGGTGGGCCTCGATGGCGACGCCCTGCGCGTCCTGCTGCGGGTTGGCGCGCAGGTCAAGCTCGGCGTCGGCGGTCAAGATGATCGCCTCGAGCAGCGCGGGGATGCCGGTCCGCTGGGTGGCGGATACGTCGACGAACTGCGTGTCGCCGCCGAACTCCTCCGCGACGAGGCCGTACTCGGTCAGCTGGGCCCGCACTCGCTGCGGGTCGGCGCCTTCCTTGTCGATCTTGTTGACGGCCACGACAATGGGCACGCTGGCCGCCTGCGCGTGGTTCAGCGCCTCGGTGGTCTGCGGCTTCACGCCGTCGTCGGCCGCCACCACGAGCACCACGAGGTCGGTAGTCTCGGCGCCGCGGGCCCGCATGGCGGTGAACGCCTCGTGGCCCGGGGTGTCGATGAAGGTGATCTTGCGGTCCTCGCCGTCTACCTCGGTGGTCACCTGGTAGGCGCCGATGTGCTGGGTGATGCCGCCGGCCTCCCGGGCGACCACGTTGGTGTGCCTGATCGCGTCGAGCAGCTTGGTCTTGCCGTGGTCGACATGACCCATCACCGTGACCACCGGCGGCCTGGACACCAGGTCGGCTTCGCCGCCCTGGTCCTCGCCGAACTCGATGTCGAAGGACTCGAGCAGTTCCCTGTCTTCCTCCTCCGGCGAGACGACCTGGACGTTGTAGTTCAGTTCCGCGCCGAGTAGCTGCAGCGTCTCGTCGTTGACCGACTGGGTCGCGGTCACCATCTCGCCCAGGTGCAGCAGCACCTGGACCAGCGAGGCCGGGTTGGCGCCGATCTTGTCGGCGAAATCGCTCAGGCTCGCGCCCCGGCTCAGCCGGATCACCTGGCCGTTGCCGGACGGGATCTGGACGCCGCCGATCGTCGGCGCCTGCATGTTGTCGAACTCCTGGCGCCGCTGCTTCCTCGACGTCCGGCTCCGGGATGGACGCCCGCCGGGACGCCCGAAGGCGCCCTGGGTGCCGCCACGCCCGCGGCCACCGCCCGGGCGGGCGGGACCACCGCCGGCCCCGGCCCGCGGAGCGCCCGCACCCGGGGCGCCGCCGCTGCGCGGGGGCGCGCTGGAGCCGCGGCCGCCGCCGGCGGGGCGGGTCCCCTGCTGCCCCGGACCCGGGCCACCGCGGCCGGCGCCGCCCGGCCCGCCGCGGCCCGTAC
>JASIGD010000087.1 GCA_030045295.1 Streptosporangiaceae bacterium | reverse complement strand
AGCGGAACGCGCGCCGTAATATCCACGCCGCAGTTGGTCAGGCCGTTGACCTTGGCCGGGTTATTGGTGAGCAGGCGCACCGAGCGGACGCCCAGGTCGGCCAGCATCTGCGCACCCGCTGAGTACTCGCGGGCGTCGGCGGGCAGGCCGAGTTCGAGGTTGGCGTCCACCGTGTCCGCGCCGGCGTCCTGCAGCTCGTAAGCCTGCAGCTTGCTGAGCAGCCCGACGCCGCGGCCCTCGTGCCCGCGCAGGTAGAGGACCACCCCGCGGCCTTCAGCCGCGATCGCCGCCATGGCCGCCTCGAGCTGCGCGCCGCAGTCGCAGCGCAGCGAGCCGAACACGTCCCCGGTGAGGCATTCGGAGTGCAGCCGGGCCAGCACGTCCGTGCCGCCCGCCACGTCGCCGAGGGCGAGCGCCACGTACTCGGTACCGTCGACCTCGTGCCGGTATCCGAACGCCTGCCACAGGCCGAAGGCGTTCGGCAGCCTGGTCTGCGCCTGCCGGCTCAGCTGGCGTTCGGTGCGCCGGCGGTACTCGATGAGCTGCTCGATGGAGATCAGGGCCAGGCCGTGGGCGTTCGCGAACTCGCGCAGCTCGGGCAGCCTGGCCATGGTGCCGTCGTCGTTGACCACCTCGGCCAGCACGCCCGCCGCCGGCAGCCCGGCGAGCCGGGCCAGGTCGACCGCGGCCTCGGTATGCCCGGGCCTGCGCAGCACGCCGCCCTCGGCGTAGCGGAGCGGGAACACGTGGCCGGGGCGAACCAGGTCCTGCGCGGTCGTCTCCGGGTCCACCAGGCGACGGATGGTGGCGGCGCGGTCGGCGGCCGAGATGCCCGTGCTGACGCCGTCGCGCGCGTCCACGCTGAGGGTGAAGGCGGTGCGCATGCGCTCGGTGTTCTGCGAGGTCATCAGCGGCAGCTGGAGCCGGTCGAGTTCGGCGCCCGGCAGCGGGGCGCAGATGACGCCGCTGGTGTAGCGGATCATGAACGCGAGCAGCTCGGGCGTGGCCATACTCGCGGCGATGATGATGTCGCCCTCGTTCTCGCGGTTCGCGTCGTCAACCACCACCACCGGGCGGCCTTCCGCGATGTCCTTGATCGCGCGATCGATGTCGTCAAGCACCTGATTCACTTCGCCTCCCTGTTCAGCAGCCGCTCCACGTACTTGGCGATCACGTCGACCTCGAGGTTCACCGTGTCGCCGGGCTGCTTCGCCCCCAGCGTGGTGCGCTTGAGCGTCTCGGGGACGAGGCAGACCTCGAACCACGGCTGCGCGGCGTCCGCGGCGCTCAGCGCGGAAACCGTAAGGCTGACCCCGTCGACCCCAATCGAGCCCTTGGGCACGACGTAGCGGGAGAGGCCGGCCGGGAGGCTGACTCTGACCTGGTCCCAGCGGGCGGCCGGGGACCGGGAGATGATTGTCCCGGTGCCGTCCACGTGGCCCTGCACCAGGTGACCACCTAGGCGGTCGGCCAGGCGGACCGAACGCTCGAGGTTGACCGGCGCGCCCGGGACAAGCGCGCCCAGACCCGACCGGCTCAGGGTCTCGCCCATCACGTCTGCGGTGAACGTTCCGTCCGTGACGCCGGTGACCGTCAGGCATACGCCGTTGACCGCGATCGACTCGCCCGGGGACACGTCTTCGGTAGAACCCCGGATGGTCAGCCTGGCCGCGTCACCGCGGTGCTCTATTCCGGCTACCTCGCCGAGTTCTGCCACGATCCCGGTGAACATCCGCGCTTCCCTCCTCGAAGCCCAGCCTGTGTTCGGCTCCGGGGTCGCGCGGGCGGGTGCGTACGCGCTTCGCGCGGCCGGCACCGGCCGGCCGCGTGCGTGCTGCCTCCCATCCGGACTTTTACCGTCGGTTCCGGAATTTCACCGGGTCAGCCGGCCGCTGGCGGCGGACGGGTCGCGGACTTTCACCGCCGGTTCGGAGTTTCACCGACCCCGGAGCACGCTGTCTTGTATAGCCAGTGTGCCACATGAGGTATTCCGCTGGGTCAAGCGGCCAGCGGACGGAACTGATACCCGGTGCGGTACTCGGTGACCAGGCACTGGCCGTACACCGGGCCGAGCTTGCGCCGGAGCCGACTGACGTGCACGTCGATGGTGCGGCTGTCCCGGGCGATGTTCCGGCTGCCCGGTGACGAGGCACGCTGCCAGGCGCGCCGGACAAGATCCGCGCGGCTGAACACCGTGGCCGGGTGCGAACTGAGGAAGGCGAGCAGCTCGAACTCCTGGAAGGTCAGCGTGATCTCGCCGCCGTCGGCCCAGACGCGGCGCTGCGCTTGGTCGATAATCAAGCCGGAGCCGGTCTTCGCGCGCGCGCCGGGCTGACCGGCCGCGGGCGCTCGATCCGGGGTTCCTGACGCGGAGATCACGTAGCCGACGATGGCGAGCGAGGTCCGCGTGCCCGGTATCGGCACTACCGCGAGCAAGGTCGCATCGCGGCCGGTCGCGACGTCTGCAAGGGGCACCGTCTTATAGTTGAGTTAAAAGGTCGTTTTTGTCAACAAAGGCGCGCGGGCGGCGGCAGGACGACGCCAGGTCCAGCCGCGTGCCCGCCGGCCCCGCCGGCCTGCATAGGATTCCGGTCATGGCGGTGAGCGCGGTGATCTTCGACTGGGGCGGGACGCTCACCCCATGGCACGCCATTGACCACGATGAACTGTGGCTCAGCGTGTGCGCGCGGCACTACCCCGCCGCCGACGTGGCCACCGTGGCCGCCGCGGCCCGCACCGCGGAGGCTGAGCTATGGCGGCTGGCCGAGAGCACGCAGCAGAGCTCGACGCTGGACACCGTCTTCGCGCGGGCCGGCGTCGCCGCGTCGGCCGACTTTCTGGCCAGCTACTTCGAGGCGTGGGACCCGCACACCGTCACCGACCCGGCCGCGCGGCCGCTGCTGCTGGAACTTCGGCGCCGCGGGATGAAGGTGGGCGTGCTGTCCAACACCATGTGGCCGCGCCGGGCGCACGAGCAGATTTTCGTCAGGGACGAGATCTTCGACCTGATTGACGGGGCGGTCTATACCAGCGAGATCCCGTGGGTCAAGCCGCACCCGGAGGCGTTCCGGGCGGCCATGCGAGCGATCGGGGTGATCGATCCGGCCAGCTGCGTATTCGTCGGCGACAGGCCGTATGACGATGTGCACGGCGCGAAGCACGCGGGCATGCGGGCCGTTCTCATCCCGAACTCCGACGTGCCGGCGTTCTCCGGCGCCGAGCCCGATGCGGTCATCTCGCGGCTGGCCGAGCTTCTTGGTCACCTGGACAGCTGGAACGCGTGACCGGGAGGGCCAGGAAGCGTGGTTACGCCGTTTCCTCGCCTTCTGGGTCCCGTCCGGCAAGGGCGTCGTCAAGGCGCTGCGCCGCGATCTCAGCGAAGTCGTGGTCGATCTCCGCCACGCACGGGAACCGCCCTGCCTGCACGGCGGCGACCGCGGCCGAGGCGAGGCCGCCGAACGGTTCCCATACGACGTCGCCCGGGTCGGTGACCGCGCTGAGGATGCGGTGCATAAACTCCAGCGGCTTCTGGTTCAGGTGGGCAGCAGACAGGCTGCCCGGGTTGTAAACCCGGGGCGCGGCCCGCCGCATCGTGCCCTTGACCCGCTCCACGCCATGCAGCGGGGCCAGTTGCCAGACGTTCGTCAGCGCGTGCGCGTGGTGCCACTTGTAGCGCAGGGCATCCCACTGCTTGGCGGTCACGGCGGTGCACCCGTCGAGCGAGTAGTAGGGCCAGCCGGACGCCTTGCCGTGCTCGTTCGCGTACGCGCTCAGCCGCTCCATCATCTCCCCCGGCGGCCAGTACCACAGCCAGTCCTGGGTCAGGTACTTGCGAGTGGCAGCATTCCTGACCCCGCACGCTTGGTTAGCCCTGGCCAGCGGGAGCCCGGCCCGCTGCCACTCGCGGCGCAGCCACCGCTGGACAGGCATCGGGCCATCCACGCCGCAGACCTCAAAGCGGCGCTGGTAAAGGACGCACACCTCGGTCACCACGGGGAACCTGCGGATGGTCTTGCCGTTGATATTCCCGGCGATGTGGGCGACACCCTTGTCCCAGGTGATCACCTGAACGTACTCCCACCCCGACGCGACGATCTGCGGATGGACGGTCGCCCAGCCTACTTCGGTGTTCCAGAACCACAGCGTGGTCGCGGGGGCCGCACGCCGGCTCCACGCTTGCACGTGAGGCCGGTACCATGCGGCGAGGCCGCCGGTGCCTACGGTGTCACCATGGAAGCCGCGAACCCCGTAGGCACCGTCGCTAATGATCACGGTCGGCGCCGGCCAGTGCTGGTAGGCATCTAGCGCGTCGCCCCGGTGCAGCAGGTAGGCAGGTTGGTCCATGGCTGTCTCACCCTGGGCCGACACTAAAGGGCGATCCTCCCGGTCAGCAAGGACATCCCAGGGCGTGTCCAGCCCGGCACCGCGGCTGCTACGCGAGCGATTCCGGCAAGCTCTGCTAGCGAACCGCGCCGGTGCGCTTGACGGTCCGGATAACCGGCGCGGTCTGCACCGAGGTCACTCCCGGCAGGCTGGCCAGCTGGGTGGTCAGGTACTCGTAAAGGTGCTGCGTGTCGCGGAAGACGGCGGTCGCGACCAGGTTGGTCGGTCCGGTCGTCGCAGCGGCGAACGGAATCTCCGGGTGGGCGGCCAGGGCACGTCCGGCCTGGTCGAGCCGGGCCGGTTCGACCGAGAGCCACAGCATGACGTCGACGTTCATGCCGAGCACCTTGTTATCGAGGTCGACCTCGAAGCGCAGCAGGCCGGCCCGGCGGAGCTCGTCGATCCGGCGCCGCACCGTCGATTCGTGCCAGTGGATCGCGGCGGCGAGCGCGGCGTTGCTGGCCCGGCCGTCGCGGGCCAGCTCGGCCGTGAGGGGCTCGTCCTCGGACGTGAGCTGGGTGCGCAGGTACCGGTCTTTGCGGGTGAGGCCGCCCGCCCGGGTCAACAGAGCCAGCTGGGCGGCGGACAGCGCACGGCAGATTTCCTGCCACGGCCCCGGAGTGAAATCGTGCAGGATCGAGTGCGCGGAGATCTGCACGATCCGGCGGCTGCCCGGGAGCCCGCGCAGGAACAGGGCATCGCGCTGCTCCGGGGTGCGCGCCTCGAGCACGCAGATGACCTCGGTCCCGCCCGAGGCGAGCCGGACCCAGCGGGTATCGGGCCGGCGGGCCAGCGCGTCGGCGATCGAATCGGCGCTACCCGGGGTGGTCTGCAGCCGGACGAACCAGTCGACCCAGCCCAGCCGGGACCCGTCCAGCACGCCGAGCACGCGCAGCCCCGCCGTCTCGCTGAGCCTGCGGTAACGCCGGGCCGCGGTCTGGTCGGAGATCCCCGTCACCTCGGCGAGGGTACGGAAAGATGCCCTCGGTTCGACGGTCAGAATGTGAACAATCTGCCGATCGACCGCATCCAATGTCCTGACTTCCACGCCAGTTAGCCTATCTAGAGTCGATATTCGGCACAATATGGTTCTACTGTGGATTAGCAGCACTGACCCCGGGCAGCATGAAACACGGCGTTGGGGACGGCGCCGGCGCGTGGAGGAAATCAATGGATAAGAAGTGGTGGACCCTGCTGGCGGTCTGCATGGGGACGTTCATGCTGCTGCTGGACGTGACGATCGTGACAGTGGCGCAGCCCGCGATCCAGAACGGGCTGCACGCCAGCTTCAGCGACGTGCAGTGGGTGCTCGACGCCTACGCCCTGACCCTGGCCTCGCTGCTGTTGACCTCCGGCGCGCTGGCCGACCGCTACGGCCGGAAGCTCCTGTTCCAGATCGGCCTGGTCATCTTCACGCTCGGCTCGCTGCTGTGTGGCCTGGCCGCCGATCCGCTGATGCTGATCCTGTCGCGGTGCGGGCAGGGCGTCGGCGGGGCGATCATGTTCGCCACGTCGCTGGCGCTGCTCGGCCATAGCTTCCAGGGCCGCGATCGCGGCGTTGCGTTCGGGGTGTGGGGTGCGATCACGGGTGTGTCCACCGCGCTCGGCCCGGTGCTCGGCGGCGTGATCACCACCGACTGGAGCTGGCGCGGCATCTTCTTGGTCAACGTCCCGATCGGTGTCCTGGCCGTGGCGCTGACCGCCTGGCGAGTAGAGGAATCGAAGTCGCCGCACCCCACGCCGCCGGACTGGGCGGGCTTCGCGCTGCTGACCGCCGGGCTGGTGAGCCTGGTTTACGGGCTGATCCGGGCGGGCGAGACCAGGTGGTCGGATGCGGGCGTCATCATCTGCCTGGCGATCGCGGGTGCCGCGCTGGCCGGGTTCATCGCGGCGGAAAGGCGCGTCAGGTACCCGATGTTCGACCTGTCGCTGCTGCGGACGCCGACCTTCGCGGGCGCGTCGATCGCGGCGTTCGCGATGAACGGGTCGCTTTACGCGATGCTGCTTTACCTGGTCATCTACCTGCAGGACGTCCTCGGTTACTCGGCGCTGCAGGCGGGTCTGCAGCTGGCCATCATCAGCGGCGCCCAGTTCGTCACCGCGACCATCGCCGGGCGGTTCAGCGAGCGCGTGCCGGCCCGCTGGCTCATCGGGCCCGGCCTGGTCCTGGTGGGCATCGGCCTGATCATCATGGGCGGGCTGTCCGGCAGCAGCGCCTGGACGCATCTCATTCCCGGCTTCATCGTGTCCGGCTTCGGCGCCGGCCTGGTCAACCCGCCGCTGGCCTCGACCGCGATCGGCGTGGTCCCGCCGCAGCGGGCCGGCATGGCGTCCGGGGTCAACACGACGTTCCGCCAGATCGGCATCGCGGCCGGCATCGCCGCCCTCGGCTCGATCTTCGCCTCCGCGATGGAGCGCAGCCTGGCCCACGCGCCGGCGGTGGGAGCCTCCGCGCCGCGCATCGCCACCATGGTCCGGCAGGGCCAGACGAGCAAGCTGCTCGCCAGCCTGCCTGCGGCCGCCCGCGGGCCGGTGGCGGCGGCGATCAGGTCGGGCTTCGCGGCCGGCCTCAACGACGTGCTGTTCGTCACCGGGGCTCTCGCGCTCGCCGGGGCGGTGGGCGCCCTGCTGCTCATCCGCGGTAAGGACTTCGTGCGCCCGGGCCGGGCCGAGCCGCAGGCGGCACCGGCCACCGCGGGCGAACACGCCAGCGCGGACCGGGCCAGCCCGGTCC
>JASIGD010000086.1 GCA_030045295.1 Streptosporangiaceae bacterium | reverse complement strand
CGGCCTCGAGACCGCACTGCGTGAGGCGGTCCGGGGCGGTCGTCTCGGCCCCGGCACGCGGTTGCCCTCGTCGCGGGTACTGGCCGCGGACCTTGGCGTCGCTCGTAACACGGTGGCCGAGGTGTACAACCAGCTGGTCGCCGAGGGATGGCTGACCGCGCGGACCGGCTCGGGGACATCCGTCGCCGAGCGCCGCGCCGCCGACGCCCCGAGAGGCGCAGCCGCCCGCTCTGAAACCGCCGGTCCACGTTATGACCTGCGCCCGGGGGTGCCCGACCTGTCCGCTTTCCCCCGCCGGGCGTGGCTGGCTACGGCGCGCAAGGTGCTCGCCGCCGTCCCGGACCGGCTCCTCGGCTACCCGGAGCCCCAGGGGTTGCCGGAGCTGAGGACGGCGCTGGCGGGCTACCTGGCGCGAGCAAGGGGCGTCACCGCCGATCCCGGGCACATCGTGATCTGCGCGGGCTTCGCGCACGGCCTGGCCGCCACCTGCCGCGCGCTGCGCTCCGCCGGCGCGGGCACGCTCGCCCTGGAAGCCTACGGTCACCAGGCCCACCGCGACATCGCCGAGGCCCAGGGCCTGCGCCTGCGGCCCCTGCCCGTCGACACCCGGGGGGCGGTGACCAGCCAGCTGGGCCGGTCGGACGCGGTGCTGCTGACCCCGGCGCATCAGTTCCCGCTGGGCGTGACCCTCGATCCGCAGCGCCGCCGGGAGGCGGCGCAGTGGGGCGGGGTGGTAATCGAAGACGACTACGACGGCGAGTTCCGCTATGACCGGCAGCCGGTGGGCGCGTTGCAGGCGCTCGCCCCCGATCACGTCGTCTACGCGGGCACGGCCAGCAAGAGCCTGGCCCCGAGTCTGCGGCTCGGCTGGCTGGTCGTTCCGCCGCGGCTGCTGGGCGCGGTCACGGGCCAGCTCGCGGCCGGCCCTTCCGGCCCGTCCGGGCTTGACCAGCTCATTCTGGCCGAGTTCATCACCTCCGGCGGGTACGACCGGCAGATCCGCCGCGCCAGACTCGCCTACCGGCGCCGTCGCGACCGCCTGGCCGCGGCCCTGCGCCGCCAGGGGTGGCGGGTCACCGGCATTGCCGCAGGCCTGCACGCCGTGCTCGACCTGCCCGGCACCGACCTGGAGCGGCGGCTCGTCGCCCGGGCCGCCGAACACGGCCTGGCGCTGCGCGGGCTGGAAAGCTACCGGGTCCCGGTCGAGGGTCCGTCGGCGGAGACCGACCGGGCAGGCCTGGTGATCGGCTACGGCCGCCCGCCCGAGCATGCCTACACCACGGCGCTCGCCCGGCTCTGCGCGCTGCTGAGCTCGGAAAGTCCCTGACGGCTGCGCGTCCGGACCTGACCCGCGGCGCCCCTCGGCCGGCGGGCGTTGAACCGGGGCGGGCCGGACTCCGTAATTCTTGGTGACGGGCGGCACCAGAAAACCGCCCGACGTCGCGGTGGGGACGGTCATGAGCGGTGGCCTGGACGATTATGCCGGCTAACCGGACTGCCGGCGTCGATGACGGCGGCCCGGAGCCCGACGCGGCGCTGACCGGGGCACTCGACGCGATCAGCGCCCTGTGCGCAGAGCTGGCGGCGGTCGTCGCCCGCCGGGGCAGCCAGGTCCGGCGCCCCAGCACGGTGGACTCGCTGGCCACGGTGATCGGCTGCGCCGCCGGCATCGTCAACGGCTTGGCGGCAGAACTGGCCGAAATCCAGAACGCGCTGGAGCAGGCGGCTCATACCGCGTCCAGGTACGGCGTCAAGATCGGCATCGACGGGCAGCCTCCGCCGGTGCTGCCCGGGCCGCAGGCCGACGCCGCGGCCATGAGCGAGCAGCACTGGGCGCTCGCCTACCAAAAGGTGTTCGAGCAGGCAGAGGCCGAGGAGGGGCAGGCCAGAGCGCGGGCCGCCAGCCGGCTGATGGACCTGGCCGTCACGATGGGCGGGCAGGTTGCTCACGGGCCGAGCGGGGCGGGTGGATCCAGCGAGGGTGCGTCAAGCAACGGGACGAGCGGCACCGAGCTCATCGCGCCGTCGAGGGCTCTCTGGCCGCGACCAACGCGTGAATGATGTCGTGCCGCTCAGCGCCGTCGGCGAACAGCCGCCTCGCCGCCTGGAACGTCTCGGGCGGGTCGTCATGCCACAGCTCGGAGATGACCTGGTCCGCGGCGGACACGAACTGCTCGCTGGTCATCCCGCCGGGCGGGGCGCACGCGGCGAACTCGCTTTCTACCAAGGCCCGGCGGTCAGCGGAGTCGCCCGCGTTCAGCCGGCCGTCGTCGTGCGCTTCCGGCATCGGCACGGCGAACATCCGGCGCGCCAGCTGGCTGGCCAGCCAGGAGATGTCGCTGTCGCTGGCGGCCAGGTCGGTCAGGTAGCTCCGGGCCGTCACGGCCTGCGGGCTGTCGTAGGCGTCGTCGAATCTCGCGAACGTATCCGGCAGGTACTTCACCAGGTGCGCGGTCTGCGCCTCGTCCAGGTCCCGGTACGGCGCGGACCAGTTGGTCCACGCGGTCACCGCGGGCTCGAGGTGCTGGCGCTGGGCGGGGGACAGGGTGAAGGTGTTCGGCACGTGGCCCAGGAGCAGGTGCGTGAGCTTGAGCGGACCGACCTGGGCCGGCGGCTCGCCGGGGGTGCGGCTGCTGTAGCCGGTGAGGACCTCGGCCCAGAACCGCGTCGATTCCTCGTCTGCCGCGGCCGCCTCGCCGGCCAGCGGGCTTTGCAGGAAGTCGTGTACCGCCGCCGCGCGGTCGGCCGCGGTGAATACGGGAGCTTCGGCCCCGGGACCTGCGGAAGGAAGCCTGCGGACCCGGGACCGGGCGATGGGCAGGTACGCGAGCGTGTCGGCGCTGGTGCTGGGGTCCGGGTCCTGGTCACACCGGGCCAGCGGCTCTTCCAGTCGGCGCCGCGCCTCGGCCAGGCCGATCTCCTCCCCGCGCTCGAACGCGTCGTCCTCGCTGTTCATGACCTCGATCAGCTTGGCCGGGTCCGGGGTGATGCCGACCATGGCGGCTACCGGCAGGCCCGCCAGGTCGATGTGCGCCACGATGCCGTGCTCGACTCCGCCGTAGCGGAACGTCACGGCGATGGTCTCGTCGTCGCCGAAGATGTCGTAGCGGCGCCAGGCCCGGAGCGGGACCGCCTTCCCGATCTCGGTCACCACGGCCGTAGGGTAGACGCCGGCGCTGGTCAGTCGCCCGAGAGCCTGGCTGGACTCCCTCTTGACGGCCGGGGAGCCCAGCGACATCAGCAGCCGGAGCAGGGCAGCGCTCTCCGGCGTCCGCGTGCGGACGGCCCCGCCCACCAGCACGTCGGAGACGAAGGCTTTGACGTCATCGGGATCCGCCTGGCCGATCGTGCGCGGTATGGCCATGATCGTCGCGGTCTCGAGTTCGGCGTGCAGCAGATCACCTGCTGCGATCGTGGTCAGCAGCCTGGATAGCACCGCCTCGACGGCGTCGTCGGGGTTGCGGCGGCGGGAAACCGCGTTCGCGGGCGGCCTGTTCGCGGGCGCCGTGCTGGCCGGCGCGCCGCGTCGGCTCCGCGTCTTCTTGCTCACCCGCGTCATCCTACGGCGCGCCTTGCGGTATCCAGGGCGGCGGCGCGGACCTCTCCGACGACCACGCCGCCACCGACGACCGGAACGGTGGCGAGTTCGTCGGGCACGGCGATGCCGAGTAGGCGCAGCGCCGCCACGGTGACCGGAGTCCGGGCCCGTGCCGACCCGTCGTCGATCTTGACCGTACCGGACCGGCCATCCCCGAGCGCGAACGCGTTAACCCCCTCGGCACCCGCCTTGACCAGCAGGCCGGGCACCGCGTCCATCAGCCGGCGCTCATCCCGGCTGGTGCCGCTGGTCCATTCCGGGTGCGCGCGCATGGCGTCGGCCACCTTGCGTTCGGGCGTCCCTGGTACCGAGAGCACCAGCCTCCGGAAGGCCCGCGCCAGCCCGGCCATGGTCAGCGCGAACAACGGCGCTCCGCAGCCGTCCACCCCGGTCGTGGTGGTCCGCTCGCCGGCCAGCTCCTCGATCGCGTGCCGGATGGCCTGCTGCAGCCGATGGCCAGGAGCGAGGTAGGTGTCGGTGGGCCAGCCGTTCTGCACGCAAGTGGCCAGCATCGCGGCGTGCTTGCCCGAACAGTTCATCCGGATCCGGGACATGCCTTCGCCGCGGGCGATCAGCCGCTTCGCCGTCTCGGCGTCAAGCGGCCAGGACACCGGGCAGCGCAGGTCATCCTCGCTCAGCCCGGCACCGGACAAGATCTTCCTTACCCCGTCGGCGTGAAAATCCTCGCCGGAATGACTCGCCGCGGCCAGCGCGAGCAGTTCGGCGTCCAGGGCCAGCCCACTGCGGATCATCGCCGCTGCCTGCAACGGCTTGTTCGCCGACCGCGGGAAGAAGGGCACGTCGGTGTGCCCGACGCTGATGACCTGGGTGCCGTCAGGGGCCAGTCCGGCCACGGCGCCGTGGTGCCGCGATTCGGTGAAGCCCGACCGCACCACCTCGGCGACTACGGGATTCACGTCATCGTGTTCCGTAATGATCGTCATGCACGCAGTCTGCCTTGTGATCGCTGCCTTGTGATCGTCGATGCGATGCCAGGTATCGTGCCGTCCCATGCGGGCCGTCGTCCAGCGCGTGATCCAGGCCAGCGTGGCCGTCAACGGAGAGATCGTCGGCGCGATCAACGAGCCGGGGCTCCTCGTCCTGGTCGGCGTCACCCACGACGACACCCCCAGACAAGCGGCGAAGCTTGCCGCCAAGCTATGGGGGCTGCGGATTCTCGACGGCGAGAAATCGTGTTCCGACGTCGCCGCGCCGCTGCTGGTGATCAGCCAGTTCACGCTCTACGCCGATCTGGCCAAGGGCCGCCGCCCGTCCTGGACGGCCGCTGCCCCCGGCCCGGTCGCCGAGCCGCTGGTCGACGCGGTGGTCCAGGACCTGCGCGACCTCGGCGCCCGCGTCGAAACCGGTGTCTTCGGCGCCGAGATGAAGGTCTCGCTGGTCAACGACGGCCCCGTCACGATCATCATTGACCTTTTAAGGTCACCGCCGCGGGTCCTGGCCCCACATGCACCCAGGACTCGGCTCCGCTAACGGACGCATCGACCTGCCGGGGCGCCCAAGGAGCCGAAGTTGGCGCTGGCACTGCGCGCCGCTGGACGACTGGGACGGCACCGTTCCGGCCTGAGCCGCCGTTCGGCCGGAGCTCGCCCTCAGGGCCCCGCGGCACCTGAGGGCGTTGCGAAGGCAGCCGGACCCAGCCCGGCCAGCACGCACTGCGGCCGGGCGTGCAGCGAGATCTGATCCTGCGACCTGAACGCCGCCTGGCAGAACGACCGCGCCGGCGCTCCGCAGTAATGGAAGGTCGCCCCGCCGGTGGAACTCGGCACGGTGACGGTAACGCAGCCGTGGCCCGAACTCCCGTATGCGTCATGAGCCAGCGCTCCCCAGGTGACCAGGCCGGCTAGGGCCACGACGACCAGCGCGCCAACGATCGCGAAGCTCCGCTTCTGCCGCGGCGACAGGCGTCCCGCGCCCGGATTGGCCTTGGCGTACATGGGTGCCCAGTCTATGAGCCTGGCCAGCTTGGCCCCGTGTTAGCGTCGGCGGTAAAGGAACAATAATGCGGAGGTCTGGAAATGGTATCGCGCGATACGCGGTGGCCTGCCGGTACGCCGTGCTGGGTAGATGTCAGCGTCGACGATGTACCGAAAGCGGTCGGGTTCTACGAGGGCCTGTTCGGCTGGGACATCCAGGTCGGCGGGCCGGAGGTCGGCGGATACGCCATCGCCCACTCCGGCGGCCGGATCGTCGCTGGCATCGGTCCCAAGATGGGTCCCGCCGAGGCCCCATCGGCCTGGACGACCTATCTGGCCACCGAGGACGCCGACGCGACCGCGGTCTTGATCAAGGCCGCGGGCGGCCAGCTGCTGGCCGAGCCGATGGACGTCATGACCCAGGGCCGCCTGGCGATCGCCGCGGACACGGCCGGGGCCGTCTTCGGGATCTGGCAGGGCAGGGACACCACCGGGATCGGCGTGGCCAACGAGCCGGGCGCGCTGACCTGGAACGAGCAGATGAGCCGGGACTTCGACGCGAGCAAGGCCTTCTACCAGGCCGTGTTCGGCTATGAGTACCAGGACATGAGCGGCGACGGTTTCAACTACGCGATGCTCATGGTCGACGGGCATGAGGTGGGCGGCATCGGCGAGTACCCGGCCGGGACGCCCGCCGAGATACCCGCCGCGTGGGCCGCGTATTTCCAGGTCGCCGACACCGACGCCGCGGCCGCGACGGTAGCCGAGCTCGGCGGCCGGGTGGTCCAGCCGGTCAGGGACAGCCCGTACGGCCGGATCGCCGTCGTCGCCGATAACGGCGGCGCCGTCTTCTCGCTGATCAAGCCGCCTTTCGCCTAGCCGCGAACGCGGCTTGGCGATGATGGAGGCGACCGTCTCCAGCGATACCGGTCGCCTCCATGGGTTCCGCAGGCCCGTTCCCCTTGATTTGCTCTGTATCGGGGCGGAGGGTTCAGAGTATGGACTCAGAGACTGGCTACCTGCGGATCGCTACCGAAGAGGCGTTCGCGCCACCCGAGCTCGTCACGATGTGGCAGTCCATGCTGGCCGACGGGACGTGCGACGACCCCGGCTTCGTCAGCCTGCAGGGCTTCTACATGCGCAGCAAGGCCGA
>JASIGD010000085.1 GCA_030045295.1 Streptosporangiaceae bacterium | reverse complement strand
TGCTATCTATCGTATATGTTTTCGTATCCTCGCCCTGAGCTGCTGCACGCGGTCCGCGCTTGTCCGCTGGCGTCGGCTGCTGTCGGCTGCGATCGTTACTCAGTTCGTTACTCACCCGCACGACTCTGGCCTGACCACCTCGATGCGAACTATCGGCTACGCGGTCGTTGGGGGTCGTTCGCGTAGGCGGGCCGTTCAGACCGGTGGGCTGGCGGCCTATCAGTATCATTCTGGCTGTTGCACTCTCGTGCTGCACCCGACCGGCTTGACACTCACTCCAGCAGGAGGGTTCGTGATAGTAAGACGCGCTGCCATCCGGCGGGATGACTTACGACAGCTCCCTTCGGCGCAGCGCGTCGAACACGGTGCGGGTTACCTTACGGCGGATGTCGCTCCTGGTCAGCGGCATCAGGTACGCTCGCTGGTGGGCTCCGTTCCGAGGGGCGGTCAGCCGTGGTTGTGTTCCGAGGGGCACGGCTATCCTTTATTCGCTTGGCTCGCAAATGAGTCCGCTTTGCTGTGCGCAACAGCGTGAGTGGAGCACGGCATGACGAATGCCGACAAGAAGGCGCGGGAGCACCGCGACCGGTTCGCGGCGATAGCGGATAACGCTCCCGACGACTTCGACTTCCAGGAGGAGATCCTAGCCGAGGAACTGCATGCGCTGCTCTGCCGGTACAACCACACCGACCAGTGCGCGTGGGACTACGAGCCGGGCTGGGACCAGTACACGCACCAGAGGTACGTGAACCTGGCCGACCAGCTCATCGAGGGCGAGGGCGGCGACGTGCTGGCGGTGCTGCACCTGGTACGGAACCTGCGCGAGCTGTGGACCGCTGAGCAGCGCTACGTCTAGGGTGCGTCCCTCTCACGATGGCTCTGTACCTGGAATACCAGCGGCCAATGGCGCAGCCGTAGCCTGTACAAGCTTGGCAATGACCGGCTGCTTAGAAGTATGTTTCGCGCAGTGGGTTAACCAGCCCGTGCCCAGATCGGAAGCTGTTCGCGATGTCCGTGACTGACCGCAGGCGACCGCAGTTTGCCGCCCGTTCTGGCACGGACGTGGCTCGGCGGTAGTCATCCATGCCTAGCGTCAGTTCAGGGTGGAATAAGGTTTTCGGCGATGTTTCTGACCTGCGCTTTCTCATCTCAGCACTTCTCATCGTATCCGGCATCTTCCCGCGGCAATGTGCCCTCATTGTGCCCCGCTGGCGCCATCCCCTCGCCACCATGACGATCTGCCCGGGTCTGGCATGTCCCACGCAGGTAAGCCGCTAGGGACCACCCTGCCGCACGCGCAATAACCGGACGCGCCGAGAACACCGACCCGTGACAAGATGAGGCACGTCATGCTGCTGCTCCCCAGGGTTCGGCTGCTGCTTATCGGCTATCCCGAACTGCTCGCCGTGCTGGTCGCCGCAGTTCTCGGCCTGTCCGTGCAGCCCCCGCTGGCCTGGGCTGCTAACCACCAAGGGATCAGCATCCTCCTGGCCATTCTGGTATTCGCCACCGCGGTTACCATCGAGCCCACCGCACTGCGCCTCCTCACCGTGGCGTGGCGCCCCATGCTAACTGCCCTAGCGGCCGGGATCACTGTGCTCCCAGCGTTGTCCTGGGCGGTCTCCCAGATCGTAGCGGCCGGGCCTCTGCGTGACGGCATCATGACCGTCGGCTTGGCACCGTGCGAAATCGCCTCGGTCGCCACGACCGCCATGGCCGCCGGTGAGGCCGCCCTGTCCGCCGGGATACTCATCGGTTCCACGATGATCACGGTCGCCGTCGCCGGGCCCATCCTCGCTCTCGAAGCAGGCCACGCGACCGTTCATCCCGGCGGCATCATTGCCAGTCTCGCTCTTATCGTCGCCCTGCCGCTCGCCGCAGGGATCGCATTGAGAGCCCGCGTCACCCTCACCGGCCGCGCCGAGCGTGCCGCCACTATCACCGCCGTGGTCGCAGTTGCGGCCCTGGTCGCTCTTATCGCCGCCGAAGTCCACCTGTCCGCCCGCTACCTTATGGTGACGTTCGCCCTCCTGGTGTTCCTCGCGGGCTCGGCAGCGACTGGCTGGCTTTTGGGTCTCCGCACTCGGCGTCCCGCTGCCGTTGCCGTGCTGCTCACGACATCCATGCGTGATTTTGCCATCGCCGCCGGACTCACAGCCGCCGCCTTCGGGACCGCCGCCGCTGCCCCGCTTGGGCTTTACGGGATCCTCGTTCTTATGTGGGGGACCGCCGTTGCCGGTTTCCTCCGCCAGGGGCACTGACCAGCCCTGCATGGGCGCGTGTTCATCGTCGTCCAGCTAGTCCGCAGCGCGGATGGCACCACCCCGGCCGTGACCCCCTGCCTGGTCCTGTGCGGCCGGGTCCAGGTGGAAGAGTCGGCCTAGCTCGCAGGTGCCTTGCTCTAATCCCGTCTTCCTTGACCCCCTCGGTGCGAACTATCGGCAACGAGGTCGGCCAGCGTCGTTTGCGCAGGTGGCCAAGTCAGATCAGTCGATCTGGAATCGATCGGTG
>JASIGD010000649.1 GCA_030045295.1 Streptosporangiaceae bacterium | reverse complement strand
GTCATCAGCTGAGATGGCAAGTACGTCGCCTTCTGGGGCACGTTCGGGTCGGCTTGCGGCCCGTCCGGGTTCTGCTCGGCATCGCAACGGTTCCGGGAACGTGGACCGCGCTGTTTGTACGGTAAAGCTCGTGAATTACTTCACAAGCTAGCTATATAGAAGACGCGCACGCCGGGCGCTTCCGCGGGCGGCCGGCCGCTCAGAAGGAGTGGACATCATGGACTGGCGCCACGAAGCCGCCTGCCGTGAGGTGGACCCTGAGCTGTTCTTCCCCATCGGGAACAGCGGTCCGGCGCTGCTCCAGATCGAGGAAGCCAAGCAGGTCTGCTGCCGGTGCTCCGTGATGGACGAGTGCCTGCGCTGGGCCATCGACAGCGGCCAGGACGCCGGCGTCTGGGGCGGGATGAGCGAAGACGAGCGCCGCGCGCTCAAGCGCCGCACGATCCGGCTCCGCGCCCGCGCGCACGTCTGACGGCTCTGCTGGTCTCGGCCGCGCCGGGGCTAGTCGTGTCCGACCCGAAGGTCCACTATCGCCTCGGTCCCGCCGCCCGGCCTGGGTCTGACTCGCAGCCTTCCGCCAAGTTCGCTGACCACCAGCGTGCGCACGATCTGCAGGCCGAGGCTGGTGGCCGAGTCCAGGTCGAACCCGGCCGGCAGGCCGACTCCGCTGTCCGCGACGGTAACCGTCAGCCGGTCCGGTTCGCGCACTGCGATGACCTCGAGCAGGCCGTGGCCGTTCGCGGCCTGGGGGAAGCCGTGCTGCAGGGCGTTCTGCAGCAGTTCGGTCAAGACCATGGCCAGCGGCGTGGCCACCGAGGCGGAAAGCGGGCCGAATGACCCGGTGATCTTCGGTGTCACCCGGACCTCGGGCGCGGACACCTCACCCGCCATCATCGCGACCCGGTCCGCGATGTCGTCGAAATCGACGAGCTCTTCCGGAGCGTGGGCCAGGGTCTCGTGCACCACCGCGATCGACCCGACCCGGCGGACCGCCTCGTCCAGCGCGGCGCGCGCCTCCGGGGCCTGCAGCCGCCGGGCCTGCAGCCGCAGCAACGCGGCGACGGTCTGCAGGTTGTTCTTTACCCGGTGATGGATCTCCCTGATCGTGGCGTCCTTGGTCATCAGCTCGCGCTCGCGCAGGCGCAACTCGGTGACATCCCGCACCAGGATCAGGGCACCGATCCTGGTCCCGTCGACGATCAGGGGAATCGCGCGGAGCTGAACCACCGATCCGTTCCCGTCCACTTCCGCCGCGCGGGGCGCCCGGCCGGCGGCCACCACCATGAGCGACTCGTCCAGCGGCTCGTCGGACTCGCTCAGCGCGGCGGTCACGGCGGCGAGTTCGGCGCCGATCAGGTCGGCGGCCAGGCCGAGACGGCGGTAGGCCGACTCCGCGTTCGGGCTGGCGTAGGTGACACGCCCGGACGGGCCGAGCCGAAGCAGCCCGTCGCCCACCCGCGGCGACCTGACCAGCATGGCCGCTGCACCGGGGAAGGGAAACGCGCCCTCCGCCACCATCTTGGCCAGATCGTCGCCGCCCTGCAGGTAGGTGAGCTCGAGCCGGCTCGGCGTGCGGGCCGAGTTCAGGTTGGTGCACCGTTCGATAACGGCGATCACCTGGCCCGCCCGCGTCACCGGAACGCCTTCGGCGCGTACCGGGACGCCGTTGGTCCAGTCCGGGTCGCTCTCCCGCCAGACGCGCCGTTCGTCTCTGGCCGCCTCGAGCAGGCGCTGGTCCTCGGGCCGGGCGAACGTGCCGACGACATCGTCCTGGAGCGAGGTGGGACCGGTCGTCGGCCGCATCTGGGCGATCGCCAGCCAGCCGCTGCCGTCGCGGACCGGCGCCCACAAGACCAGGTCGGCGAAGGAAAGGTCGGCGAGAAGCTGCCAGTCCGAGACCAGCGCGTGTAGCCACTCGAGGTCGGCGTCAGACAGGTTGGTGCGCCTGCGGGCCAAGTCATTCAGCGTGGGCACGGTTTTATCATCGCATCCGGGCGGACATCATTCCCGATCCGCCGTCCAGGCGGGGCGCGACTGTGTCAGAGTTGACGTTAACCCTTCATTAAGGCAATGATTCCGGATGATTGCTTCTCTGCTGCCGGCCAACGATCCCAGCCCCGAACCCGGTGCGGGCGTGGCGACGAAGCTGCCCAAGTACTACCAGGTCAAGCGACAGCTGCTGGAACTGGTCGCCACCCTGGACTCCGGCAGTCCCGTTCCGCCGGAGCGAGAGCTCGCGCGCTTGTACCGGACCTCGCGGACCACGGTCAGGCAGGCCCTCGCCGAGCTGGTCATCGAGGGCCGGCTGCTGCGCATGCAGGGCAAGGGGACGTTTGTCGCCAAGCCCAAGGTCGCCCAGGTGCTCGAGCTGGCCAGCTACACCGAAGGCATGCGGGCGCACGGCCTGCACCCGCAGACCAGGATCCTCGAGATCGGGTACGTCACCGCGGACGAGCAGCTCGCCGCGCTGCTCGGCATCCGCGCAGGCGGCCGCGCGCTGCGCATCCACCGGCTGCGGCTCGCCGACGGCGAGCCGATGTCGATCGACAGTTCGCACCTGCCCGCCCGGCGCTTCCCCGGCCTGCGCAAGCAGCTGCAGCGGCAGATGTCGTTGTACGAGACGCTCCGCGCGGCGTACGGCATCCAGCTCGCCGAGGCGGAGGAGACGATCGAGACGGTGCTGGCCGACCCGCATGACGCGCGGCTGCTCGGGGTGGACCCGGGCCTGCCCCTGCTGCTGCTGTCGAGGCACGCGTTCGACGTCACCGGCGAGCCGGTCGAGTGGGCGCAATCGAAGTACCGCGGGGACCGGTACAAGTTCATCACCAGGCTGCGCCGGTAGCGCTGTCGCCGGCGCACGAATGTCGGCAGGGCACCCGGCCAACGGCCAGATAAGCTGTGGCAGTTTCGTTTTCGCGGCCGCACAAGCGTAAGGACGGAAGGTCCGATTCGAGCGCGGGCTACCAGCTGGTAGCGTCGCCTGTGTGGTGCGGATCTCCGGTCACGGCGGGGTGCAGGCGCTGGCGGTGGCGCGACGGCACGGTGTGTCAGCCCTGTTCACGCTGTCCGGCGGGCACGTGTTCCCGATCTATGACGCGTCGGTCAAGGGGGGTCAGCCGGTGCGGCTGGTCGACGTGCGGCACGAGCAGACCGCGGTTTTCGCGGCTGAAGCGACCGCGCGGCTGACCCGGGCACCCGGGCTGGCCGTGGTGACCGCGGGCCCGGGCGTGACCAATTCGGTGAGCGCGGTGACCACCGCGTGGCTGAACGGCGCGCCGGTGGTGGTGCTGGCCGGGCGCGCGCCCGATTACCGCTTCGGCGCGGGCAGCCTGCAGGAGATTGACCATCCGCCGCTGCTCGCGCCGGTCACCAAGCGGGCGTGGACCGAGCACGCCACGGCCAACGTCGCGGGCTCGGTGGACGAGGCTTTCCGGGTGGCGATGACTCCGCACCGAGGCCCGGTGTTCCTCGATATCTCGCTCGAGGCGATCTACGGGCAGGCCGAGGCCGACCTCCCCGCTTGCGATCCGCCCGCCGCCCGCCCGCCTGACGCGGGCGACGTGGGCCGGATCGCCGCGCTGCTGCGGGCGGCCCGGCGGCCCGTCCTGGTGCTGGGGTCGGACGTATGGCTTACCGGCGCCGAGGACGCGGCCCGGCGGGCCGCCGAAGACCTGCGGCTGCCCGTGATCGCCAACGGGCAGGCGCGTGGGGTGCTTCCCGGCGGGCATGACCTGCTGGTGACCCGCGCCCGGTCGGTCGCGCTGCGCGGCGCCGACCTGGTCATCGTCGCGGGGGCACCGCTTGATTTCCGGCTGGGGTACGGCTCGTTCGGCCCGAAGGAGGCGCCTGCGCAGGTCGTGCACGTGGCCGATGCGCCCGGCGGGATCGCCGCGCACGCTCAGCTGGCGGCTTCGGCGGCAGGTGACCTGGCTGCCTTCTTCACCGGCCTGGTCGCTGAGATCGCCGGTCATCCCGGGTCCGCGGGGCGCGCGCCGACCGCGGCCGCACCGGACTGGGCGCCGCAACTGGCCGAGGCGGTCCGTGCCGGGCGTGCGCTCGACGCTCCGCTGCTGGCCAGCGACGCCGACCCGGTGCACCCGGCTCGGATCTACGGTGAACTGCTCCGGGTGCTCGACGATGACGCGGTGATCATCGGGGACGGCGGCGACTTCGTCTCGTTCGCGGGCAAGTACGTCGAGCCCGCGCGGCCGGGCGGGTGGCTCGACCCGGGACCGTTCGGCTGCCTGGGCACCGGGCTCGGCTACGCGCTCGCGGCCAGGCTGGCGCGTCCTTCGGCCCAGGTCGTCCTGCTGCTCGGCGACGGCGCGGCCGGCTTCTCGCTGATGGACGCTGACACGCTGGTCCGGCACCGGCTGCCGGTCGTCATCGTGTGCGGGAACAACGGCGCCTGGGGCCTGGAGAAGCACCCGATGCGGGCGCTGTACGGCTACGACGTCCTCGCCGACCTGCAGCCCGGCTGCCGTTACGACGAGGTGGTCCGCGCCCTCGGGGGCGCGGGGGAACTGGTCAGCAGCCCGGCCGCGATCGCCCCGGCGCTGCGCCGCGCCTTCGCGGCGGACGCCCCCTACCTGGTCAACGTGGTCACCGATGCCGAGGTGGCGTACCCGCGCTCGACGACCGGGGTGTGAGAGGCCTTCCGGCTAGTCGATGACGGCGATGAGGTCGCCTTCCTGGACCACGTCGCCCTCGGCGACGTGCATCTTCGTGACCACGCCGGGGCCTTCGGCCAGGACCGGGATTTCCATCTTCATCGACTCCAGGATGACCAGGGCGTCGCCGTCGTCGACGTGATCGCCTTCGGCCGCGACCACCTTCCACACGTTGGCGACCATCTCCGCGCGGACCTCAGTCACGGCGACTCCTGTCTTTTGGTTCTGTGGGCCGGACCGTCCTACCTGGGACGCAGCCTGTCTACCAGGGACGTATCGTAGTCCCCGCGGACGAATTCCGCGTTCTCGAGCAGCTCGGAGTGAAAGGGCAGGTTGGTCTTCGGGCCCGCGATGCGGAAGGCGGCCACGGCGTCCCTGGCCCGGGTCAGGGCCTGCCCGCGGTCGGCGCCGTGGACGCAGAGCTTGGCCAGCAGCGGGTCGTAGAACGGCGTCACGGTGTTGCCTGCCTGGTAGCCGGCGTCCACCCTGACGCCCGCGCCCGAGGGTTCTTCCCACGTGGTGATCTGGCCCGGCCCGGG
>JASIGD010000648.1 GCA_030045295.1 Streptosporangiaceae bacterium | reverse complement strand
CGGCGGCCGTGGAACAGCACGCCGTAGACCCCGCCGCCCTCGGCCGGGCTCATCTTGGCCAGGGTCAGCAGCGCGTCGGTGAGCTGGATCTCCCCGCCCCGGCCGGGCGGCGTCTGGCGCAGCACGTTGAACACCGCCGGGTCGCACACGTAGCGGCCGATCAGGATCCAGCGGCTGGGCGCCGAGCCGGGCACCGGCTTCTCGACCAGGTCGGTCACGCTGACCACGTCTTCTTCGGCGGTCGGCGTGATCGCCGCGCAGCCGTACTGCGAGACCTGCTCCGGGTCGACCTCCATCAGCGCCACGACGCTGCCGCCGTAGCGCTTGCGCACCTCGATCATCCTGATCAGCAGCGGGTCGCGGCTGTCGATGATGTCATCGCCCAGCAGGACCGCGAACGGCTCGTGCCCGACGTGCTGGGCGGCGCAGAGCACGGCGTGGCCGAGCCCCTTCGGGTCGCCCTGGCGCACGTAATGCACGCTGGCCAGTTCGCTGGACTCGCGTACCTGCGCCAGCCGTTCGTATTCTTCCTTGGCCGCCAGCGCCTCCTCGAGCTCGTACGCCCGGTCGAAGTGGTCTTCGATGGATCGCTTGCTGCGGCCGGTGATGAGCAGCACGTCGTCCAGGCCGGCCGCCACGGCCTCTTCGACCACGTACTGGATCGCGGGCTTGTCCACGACCGGCAGCATCTCCTTGGGAGTCGCCTTGGTCGCGGGCAGGAACCTGGTACCCAGGCCGGCGGCGGGGATGACGGCCTTGGTCACGTCTTTCGGGGTCTTCGTGTTGGCGTCGTTATCAGCCATGTCCAGAACACTAGCGAACTCCACGGCATGCTCCCTGCCCCGCGTGCGGCCCGCCATCCCTCAGGGGAGAAAATGTGGCTCGTGTCCCAGGTTCGCCAGGATAAGGCCGGGCTGCGCTCACAGGTGCTCGCCGCCCGGTCCAGGCTGTCCGCTGATCAGCGGTCCGCGGCCGGGCGGCTGATCCGGGACGCGCTGCTGTCGCTGCCCGAGGTCCAGATGGCGGGGACGATCGCCGCCTATTACTCGGTGGGCGCCGAGCCGGACACGCGCGGGCTCGTGTACGCGCTGTGGAAGCGGGGCAGCTACGTGCTGCTGCCGCTGCTGCGAGACGACGGGGACCTGGACTGGGCCTCGTACGAGGGACCGGATTCGCTGGTGGCGGGGCCGCGGGGGCTGCGGGAACCGGGGCAGCCGCCGCGCGGGGTGGAGGCGGTGGCCAGGGCCGACGTGGTGCTGGCGCCCGCGCTCGCCGTCGACCGGGCCGGGAACCGGCTGGGCCGCGGCGGGGGGAGTTTCGACCGCGCGCTGGCCCGCGTCGGCCCGCTGATCCCGGTGATCGCGCTACTCTACGACGGCGAGCTGATCGGCCGCGTGCCCGCCGAACCGCACGACGTGCCGGTGCGGGCCGCGGTCCGCCCGGGCTGCGGCATCACGTCGCTGCCCGCGGCGCGGTGCTAGCCGCCTCGCCGTGGCATCGCCCGACCGGAGGTCCTGCTTCCCCCGAGCCCACTGGTCCTCGCGGGCCGCCCGATCGCAATTCCGCCGCGCTATTCGCCACATGGCTCGGGACGAATTGCCGCGCCTTTTACCGCGTCGGCCGCCGCGGGACCCGGGAATCCCGGGCCTGCCTGCGTGGTTGGATATGCTTAGCAGTCGGATACCGCGAGTGCTAACCTGAACCACCCGAGTTTTGCCTGCGCTGCCCTCCGGGCTGCGTGAAGGAGGGTCCGTGCCCACATATCAGTACACCTGCACCGACTGCGGTGAGCCGGTCGAGGTCGTGCAGAAGTTCACCGACGAGCCGCTGAGCCTGTGCGCCGCCTGCGGGGGCAGGCTGAGGAAGGTGTTCTCCCCGGTCGGGATCGTGTTCAAGGGATCGGGTTTCTACCGCACGGACAGCCGGAACGGTTCCGGCGCGACCAAGGGCAAGCAGTCCAGCGAGGCGACGTCTGCGGCCAAGTCGAGCGAGTCGGCCGCTGCCAGCAACGGGTCGGGGGAAAAGAAGTCCGGCGAGACCGCGTCCAACTCGTCCAAACCGGCGTCTTCGTCGAGCGAGAAGGTCGCCTGATCCGCGATGCCGGATGTGGCGGGCCCGTTCTCCCCGGCTGTGCTCTCGGGAGGGTCGTCCCCCTTGGCCGATATCGCCGTCATCGGTGGATCGGGGTTTTACGAGTTCTTCGAGGACGCCGAAGAGCTGAAGATCGATACCCCGTTTGGCGCGCCGAGCGATTCGATCACGGTGGGGGAGGTAGCCGGCAAGACGGTCGCGTTCCTGCCCCGGCATGGCCGCGACCACCGGTTCCCGCCGCACAAGATCCCCTACCGCGCGAACATGTGGGCCTTGCGTTCCCTGGGCGTGCGCCGCGTGCTCGCTCCCAGCGCCGTCGGCTCGCTAACTCCCTCCTACGGCCCGGGCACGCTGGTCATCCCCGACCAGCTGGTCGACCGAACGAGGACCCGAGCGCAGACGTACTACGACGAGAGCGCCTGCCACGTGGCGTTCAGCGATCCTTACTGTCCGTCGATCCGCCCGGTCGCGATCGCGACCGCCCGCGAGTCCGGCTGGAATCCCGCCGGTTCCGGGACGCTGGTCGTCATCGAAGGTCCGCGGTTCTCCACCCGCGCCGAATCACTGTGGTTCGCCGCTCAGGGCTGGACGCTGGTCGGGATGACCGGTCACCCCGAGGCGGTCCTGGCCCGCGAGCTCGCGCTCTGTTATGCGACACTGACCCTGGTCACCGACACCGATGCCGGCGTCGAGGAAGGCGAAGGCGTCACCCAGGCCGAGGTCTTCGAGGTTTTCGCGGCCAACACGAAGCGCCTGCGCGACCTGGTGGCCAGGATCATCGCCGCCCTCCCCGCCGACCGCGAAGACGACCTGTGCGCGCACGCCCTGGACGG
>JASIGD010000084.1 GCA_030045295.1 Streptosporangiaceae bacterium | reverse complement strand
GCACACCAGGATGACGTTGTCGCGCCGCGGCGAAAGCGCACCGTAGGTTTCGTACGCCACGCGAATCGGGTGCAGTTCGTGCCCGCAGTCGAGCCGCACCGGCGTCGGCAGGTCGAGGTATTGCGTTTCGACAGTGCCGACCGAGCCGGCCGCGAGCGTCGAGGCTGGCTCCGCCATGCGGGCCATTTTAGCTGGTGCCGGCCGATGTATTGTCACCTATCTACATCGGAAAACTGGAGAGTCGGCGGTGTGCTCATCGAGGTGCGAGGGCACCGCGGTAGCGGTCAGGTAGCTACGGGCCGGCCGTAGGTCACGGCCTCGCGCACCTCCTGGGGCACAGACCGAGCGAGTTGCGCGTCGGGCTGGGCGCCGAGGGAGTCGTTGATCGTGGAGAACGCTAGGCGAAGGGCCACGAAGGCGGTGATGGCGAACACCTGCCCGTCATCGAGCCCGGAATCGCGGAGCGCCTGGATGTCGGCGGTCGTCGTCGCGTTCGGGTCTCTGGCGACCTTCCTGGCCCACGCGGCCATCGCCTTCTCCTGGTCTGTCAGCCCGATGTCACTGCCGTTCAGAACCCCGGCCGCCAGAGCTGCGTCCGACGCGTGGCCCAGCTTCTCGCCCCACGCCAGCGAGCAGTACGAGTCACCCAGGGTCGAGGCGGCGGCGGTCACCAGGATGCCGCGCTGGCGGAAGGTCAGACCGCTTGGGGTGAAGGCCTGAGACATGAGCTCGAACAGCCGTTTCAGGGTGTCCGGCTGGTACGCCCACAGGCGGGACACGTTCCAGACGAAGCCGCCATCTTCGAGGTCTTCGTCGTAGAGCGCCTGCGCTTGGGGGGACGCCGGGGGTTCGTCGAGAAAGCTGCCGGTCATGCGCGTTCTGCTCCTTCGGGTTTGCGGGCCTGCCGGAGCGACGTGCCGCACCGCTCGCAGCTGTCCACCAGGCATTTATACCCCCGGCACGGTGCCCCGCACCGCGGCACCCGGCTGGGACCGGCCTGCGTGTTCAGGGATGGACGTCCCCTGGGAGTGTCCCGGATCTGACCATGTGCTTGGCTGGGGCATGCCCGTGAAGACCAGGCCCGTCGGCCTGGAGGCGGCCGCGCGGGGGGCCGTCGGCGTGCGGGGGAGAGGGAGGTTACCGATGCGCCGCGTGGCTGTGCTGGGGACGGGGATCATGGGCGCGGGCATGGCCCGCAGCCTGCTGCGGTCCGGTCTGGACGTCACGGTGTGGAACCGGCACTCCGGCCGGGCGGCGCCGCTGGCTGCGGACGGCGCGCGCGTGGCCGCCACGGCCGCCGAGGCGGTCGCCGAGGTCGATGCGGTGGTCACCATGCTGTGGGACGGCGACTCGGTGGCCGAGGTGATGACCGCGGCCCTGCCGGCCGCGCCGGACGGCGTGCTGTGGGCTCAGACGAGCACGGTGAGCGTGCCCGACGCCGGCGTGGCGCTGCCCGCGCTGGCCGGCCGGCACGGCGCCCGGTACATTGACGCCCCGGTGCTGGGGACCCGCCAGCCCGCCGAGGAGGGAAACCTTACCGTCTTGGCCGCCGCGCCGGGTCCGCTGCGCGAGCCGGTCGCGCCGTTGTTCGACGCGATCGCCGCCCGCATCGTCTGGGTCAGCGAACGGCCGGGCGACGCCACCCGCCTGAAGCTAGTGGCCAATTCCTGGGTCGCGACGATCGTGGCCGCGACCGCCCAGGCGATCGCGCTCGCTCAGGGTCTGGGCTTGGACCCGCAGGTATTCCTGGACATGGTCAAGGGCGGCGCCGTGGACAGCCCCTACCTTCACCTCAAGGGCCAGGCGATGATCGCCGGGGAATTCACGCCCTCGTTCACGGTGGACGGCGCGGTCAAGGACACCAGGATCATCGCCGCGGCGATGCGGGAGGTCGGCACCGGCGCCGCGGTGATGGAAGCGGTCGCACGCCAGTTCACCAAGGCCGCTGCGGCCGGTCACGGCGGGGAGGACATGGCTGCCGTATACCGGGCTTTCCGTCCCTGAGCCCGACGCCGACTGCTAGCCCGTGCCGACTTCTCCGGCGCTGGCCCGGCCGACCACGTCGGCGCCTTCCCGTCGGTGCTCGGCCAGATGCTCGATCCAGCTTCGGCCCATCTGGGTGAGTTCGACCTCGTTCCCGTCGACATCGGTGATGGCCGTGACCAGCGAACTGGAGCCGAGATCCTGGATGGGGTAGCGGCACTGGACTCCATGCTCGTCTTCGAGGCGCCGCACGAAGGACCTCAGATCGAACACCCAGAACGCCAGGCGTATCGGGGCGGGGCCGCGGTCGTCATCCGCGGCGCCATCGTCCGCGGGATGGATAGCGAAGTGCACGTCGCCGAGCTCGCAACCCCAGTGCGCTGGACCGGAGGCGTGCCGCTCCTCGCGCAGCGGAACGCCGAGCACGTCACGGTAGAAGGCCGCGAGCCGATCCGGCCGACGCGAGGTGAGCAATACAGCGGACAGGAACTCAATTCGTTCCGCGGCGGTCATTTCACCAGTCTAAGGATGGTCAGATCCGGGGGCGGCTCACGACCGAGAAGGTACTTCTCGGTAACCGTGTCGTGCGGGCTTACCGCCTGACATCGTCCGCAATATCTAAGTACGCTGCGTCTATTGCGACGCCCCTCATGACCTGGCTGGTGCCCGCCGCCGGGTCCCAGCGCGACCGGCTTGTCGCCACCATCGACAGGCTCGCCGCCACCTGCGGCACGCCCCGGTTCCCACCGCACGTCACGATGCTGGCTACCTTCGAGTGCTCGGAAGACCTGGCCGTTCGTGCCCTCGCGTCGCTGGCGGCCGGCGTGCCGCCGGTTGACCTGACGCTGGCCGCGATCGGACATGAGGAGACGTACTTCCGCTCGCTGTACCTGCGCGCGGAGCCTTCCGCGCAACTGCTGGCCCTGCGCGAGGCTGGGCAGCGGGCCTGGGCGCTGGACCCCTCGCCTTACCTGCCGCACTTGAGCCTGCTCTACTCCGATATCCCGGAGAAGGACAAGCATTCCCTCGTCCAGCGCGTCGGAATCCGCCTGCCGCTCACGGTCCGGTTCGATGCCGTCGAGCTATGGTCACGGGATCCCCGCGGAGTTTGCCGCTGGTATCGCATCGTCCGGGTCCCGTTGTCGGATTAATACCTCCGTGACCAAATCGGCCGCCGCGTATCGCTGGCGTAACCGCGAACTCCCGGGCGATGAACGCCCCCGGAGGATAGGTAAGGCCGGGTCATATCCCGTTTCATGTGACGCGTAAACGAATGACCCAGTACGATCATGATGCTCGTATTCACCACTAGGCCTGCGCCCTGGGCGCTGGGGACGCCAAGGAGATGTCATGTTGCTCGCGAGTTCCTACTCCTACCCGCTACTGGGCGCGTTCTGGACAATCTTCATAATCTTCCTGTGGGTGCTCTGGTTCTGGATCCTGATCACGGTATTCATCGACATCTTCCGCAGCCATGACCTGAACGGCGTGGAAAAGACGCTGTGGTTCTTGTTCGTGTTGATCATCCCGCTGGTCGGAGTGCTGGTGTACCTGATCGCCAGGGGCGGCAAGATGCACGAGCACGCGGCGCGCGACGCGCGGGCACAGGACGAGGCGTTCCGCGCCTACGTCCAGGATGCCGCGGGTACGCAGGCCAGCCCGGCGGATCAGCTGGCCAAGCTCGCCGACCTGCGCGACCGCGGCGTCATCACGCCCGAGGAGTTCGAGCGCGAGAAGGCCAAGATCCTGGCCTGAGCGCGATCGCCAGCGCGTTGGTCGGCGGCGTGATCTCGGTCGCGGGCCGCTGACCAAGCACCGCTCCAGTGCCGGTGCCAGGTCCGGAAACCCCGCAGGCCCCGCAGGCCCCGGCGGCCGCAGCAGCTGCCTCGGACGCTGCCGCCCGACACGATCGTGGACAGAAACCCTCGGGATTCCGGCCGTTTCTGTCCACGATAATGATTTCCAGCACAAGGACCCGGGTGATTAGATGCTGGCCTGCGCGCTGCGTCCCCCGCAGCCACGCCGGTCTCCCGGGCCGGGTCCCGCCGCACCCGGGCGCGGGCTTCCGGCGATCCACGCCGACCACGATCATGCCATCCGCGGGCCAGGCGCACGCCCCCTCGGCGGCGACGGTGCGCGGGTCGACGAAGCCGGCCGGGCCGAGTTTATCTTAATCACAGTTTGCCCGGGAGCCGGGCTGCTATCACGGAGCAGACCTGCTCAATTTCTCGAGCTCGCCTTCTAAACCACCCGAGCTCGCCTGGTAAACGACCTGAGCTCACCTGGTAAACCACCTGTATCCGTAAATTTCTGTCCTGTTATATTTTTGCCTGCTCCCCGTTTGCTTAGCGCCAAGTTTCCCTGGCGAGCGGCCAGGCCCCGCGCCCGCCTTCCATACCGCCGCGGCTGGATGCGACAATCCGGGTATGCCCGATGAGTATGCGCTTGACCAGCCCGCCCTGGCGAATCCGGCGTCGCTGACGGCCGAGGAGCAGCGGCTGCGGGAGGCCCGGGCGGGCGTTCCGTGGCGTGCCTGGGGACCTTACCTCAGTGAGCGCCAGTGGGGGACCGTCCGGGAGGACTACAGCGACAACGGAGACGCCTGGTCGTATTTCACGCACGATCAGGCCCGATCTCGCGCGTACCGGTGGGGTGAGGACGGCATCGCCGGGATAAGCGACGACAAGCAACGGCTGTGCCTGGCTCTTGCGCTGTGGAACGAGCGGGACCCGATCGTGAAGGAGCGCCTGTTCGGCTTGACCAATGCCGAGGGCAACCACGGTGAGGACGTCAAGGAGTACTACTTCTACGTCGATAACCTCCCGACGCACAGCTATCAGCGTTATCTCTACAAGTACCCGCACGCCGAGTTTCCCTACGGCGAACTGGTCGCGGTGAATCAGGCCCGGTCACGGCATGAATTTGAGTACGAGCTCATCGATACGGGCGTCTTCGACGACGGCCATTATTTCGATGTCGAGGTGGAGTACGCAAAGGCCGGACCCGAAGACATTTTGTGCCGCATCACCGTGCACAACCGCTCAGCGCGGGATGCCGCCGTCCACGTGCTGCCTACGCTGTGGTTCCGCAACAATTGGTCGTGGGAAGACGGCGAGCCCAAGCCCAGGCTCGCTCGCGTCCCGTCGGCGCATCCGGTCGTCCGGGCCGAGCACGGTAAGCTCGGCGTTTTCTATCTCCACGCCGAGCCCGAAGCGGCCCTGCTGTTTTGCGAGAATGAGACGAACGTGCCACGCGTCTTTGGCGGCGAGCCTGCGACCCGCTTCCCCAAGGACGGCATCGGCGATCACCTGCTGCACGGCGCGGACACGGTTAATCCCGACGGTGAGGGAACCAAGGCAGCGGCGCACGTGCGGCTGGTCGTCCCGGCTGGCGGGCAGGCCGCGGTCGCGGTACGGCTCACCCGTGACGGCCCGGAGGACCTCGCGGCGCCGTTTGCCGAGGCGGAGGGGCTGATGGCGCTCCGGCGGGCCGAGGCGGACGAGTTCTACGAAGCCATCACGCCGCCGACGGTGACCGATGATGCCAAGGCGGTCATGCGCCAGGCGCTGGCGGGAATGCTCTGGTCCAAGCAGTGCTACTACTTCGACGTGGACCGCTGGTTGCGCGAGCGCCGCTTCCACCCGCTGCGAGCGCCGGTCCGGTACGGGACCCGCAACGATTCGTGGTTCCACATGTTCAACCACGACGTCGTGTCGATGCCAGACAAGTGGGAGTACCCGTGGTACGCCGCTTGGGACCTGGCCTTCCATTGCCTTCCGCTGGCCATGGTCGACCCCGCGTTCGCGAAAAGTCAGATCGACCTGATGCTGACCAGGGAATACCTTCACCCGACCGGCCAGATGCCGGCTTACGAGTGGAACTTCGGCGACGTGAACCCGCCGGTGCACGCCTTCGCCGCCTTCTTCCTGCAGAGCCTGGAGGCCGACATCGGCGAGGTGGACCTCCCGTTCCTCCGGGAGAATTTCGCCAAGCTGCTGCTGAACTTCACCTGGTGGGTAAACCGCAAGGATCCCACCGGCCGCAACGTGTTCGAGGGCGGCTTCCTCGGCCTTGACAACATCGGCGTGTTCGACCGGAGCGCCGCCCTGCCCACCGGCGGGCGGCTGGAGCAAGCGGACGGCACGGCCTGGATGGCGATGTTCAGCCAGAACATGCTCGAGCTAGCCCTGGTCCTGCTGGACCAAGACGAGGCCTATGAGGATTTCGTGCTCAAGTTCGTCGAGCGCTTCTTCTGGATCGCCGCCGCGGTGGACCCGATCGGCGAGCATCCCGACGAGATGTGGGACGAGGAGGACGGTTTCTTCTATGACGTCCTGCGCCTTCCCGACGGCACCGGTACCCGGATCAAGGTGCGGTCCCTGGTGGGACTGCTGCCCATTTGCGCCACCACCGTGGTCGAGGCCGACCTGATCGACCGCTACCCGCAGATTGCCGGGCAGGTGGGTACCTTCCTCGAGCGCAACCGGGATCTGCTGGCCAATATCGCCGACCCGCTCGTGCCCGGCGCCCATGGCCGGCGGATCCTGTCCCTGGTGAACGAGTACAAGCTGCGGCGCATCCTGGCCCGGATGCTGGACGAGGAGCGCTTCCTCGGCCCGCACGGGATCCGCTCCATCTCACGCTGGCACCTCGACCACCCCTATATCTTCGACGTCGCCGGAACCGAGTACCGGGTGCAATACGAGCCGGCCGAGTCGACCACCGGGATGTTCGGCGGCAACTCCAACTGGCGCGGGCCGGTCTGGTTCCCGGTGAACATGCTTATCATCCGGGCCCTGCTCCAGCATTACCGGTACTACGGCAACGACCTGAAGGTTGAATGCCCGACCGGCTCCGGGAACATGATGACGCTGTTCGAAGTGTCCCAGGAACTGTCGCGGCGCCTGGTCAGTACCTTCCTGCGCGACGGCGACGGGCGGCGTCCCGTCTACGGCGGGGCCAAGCTGTTCCAGGACGATCCGCACTGGCGAGACCTCGTCTTGTTCTACGAGTACTTCCACGGCGACAACGGGGCCGGGCTCGGCGCCTCGCACCAGACCGGCTGGACCGGCCTGGTGGCCAGGCTGATTCAGCTCCTCGGCCAGTTCGATGCCGATGCCGTGCTCGCGGACCGCCGGTGGCCGATGGCCCGTCCGTACCGGCGCCTGGCCGGCGTGCCCATGGCCGACATCGCCACGGCTCGCCGGGCCCGCGGCGCGGACGGCACGTAGGTACCCGCAGGCTGGCCGGGCCGGCCAGCGCGGCCGTTTAATTCACCGGTGACGGGCAGAGGCCCGGCGCCGGCGGTGACGACGCCGTGGCGCGTCGCAAGCCAGCCGCCGGCCCCGCGGAGCTAGGCCTCGCGGAGCAGGATGCCGCGGATGAACGCGGCCTGCCCGGCGTGCTGCAGGCAATCGGAGATCACGCTGACCAGCCGGACGCCCAGCGTCACCGGCGGGTTCCACGCTTCGTCCACGATCCGCGACAGGTCCGCGTCCGTGACGCCGGCCACCAGCCGGACGGTCTTCGCGTGCACCGCGTCGTGGTACTCGGTGAGCAGGTCACCCGATGAGACCCGCACCAGGGCGACTTGCCGTGAGCTCTGCCCGTAGCCGGTCTCGGCCAGCGCGAACGGCAACTCGAACCGCTCGCTGAACTCGGGCCACACCTGCGGCACGGCGAAGGCGTCCGCCACGTGATCGTCCTGCACCCGGGTCAGGTGCCAGCACAGCCAGGCAATCGAGTTCGCGTCGTCATCGAGCCTGGCCGCGAGCTGTCCGGCCGTCAGCCCGTCGACCGCATGGTGCACGGTCTGGCGTACCCGGCCGAAGGCGTCCGTCAGTAGTTCCGCACTGGTCATGACGTGTACTCCCGTTGAAAATCAAAATCAAAATTTACCCGAACGGCCGTGGTGACACGCCGTATCTACCTGGCCTCGTATCCCGGCTGACCGCCACCTAGGCTCGCACAAGGTACCGTTCCAAACGTGCCCGCAGGCCGCACCCAACCCGTCCCAGCCGCGGCCGATCTGCTGGCCGCTGCCGTCGTCGGCATCGGCGGGGAGGACCGGCCCGGGCAAGTCGCGATGGCCGAGGCAGTACAGCGGGCCATCGAGACCGGCGAGCATCTGGCCGTCCAGGCCGGAACCGGCACCGGAAAGTCGCTGGCGTACCTGGTCCCGGCGGTGCGGCACGCGATGACCACCGAGAGCACGGTGGTGGTGGCCACGGCCACGATCGCGCTACAGCGCCAGCTGATCGACCGTGACCTGCCCCGCCTGGTCACCGCGGTCAAGCCGCTGCTGGGCCGGGAGCCGCTGTTCGCGATCCTGAAGGGGCGGCGGAATTACCTGTGCCTGCACCGGCAGCGCGGCACCGCGGACCCGAAGACGGGGGACCCGCAGGACGCGCTGTTCGACCCGGTGGATCCCGAGGGAGCCGGTCCCACCACGCCCCTCGGCCGGCAGGTGAAGCGGCTGCACGAATGGGCGGAGGAGACCAAGACCGGTGACCGGGACGAACTGGTCCCCGGCGTGCCCGAAGCGGCCTGGCGTCAGGTCTCGGTCAGCGCGCAGGAGTGCATCGGCGCGCAGCGGTGCCCGTTCGGCTCGCGCTGCTTTGCCGAGCGGGCCCGGGAGGCCGCGGCCAAGGCGCACATCGTCGTTACCAACCACGCACTGCTCGCCATCGACGCGACCTCTGACATCGACGTGCTGCCCGAGCACGACGTCGTGATCATCGACGAGGCGCACGACCTCGTGGACCGGGTGACCTCGGCCACGGCGGGCGAGCTGTCTGGTCCCGGCGTGGACGTGGCCGCCCGCCGCTGCGCGCGCCTGGCCGAATCCCCGGCGAGGGAAGCGGCGGGCGCGGACGCGGCCCAGGGGCAGGTGGCGGCCGACCGCCTGCGCCAGGCGGCGGCGGCGCTCACCGTGGATCTCGGCGACGCTCCGGCCGGCCGGATCGACCTGCTGTCCGACGTGCTGGCCGCGACGCTGGGATCGGTGCAGGATGCGGCCGGAGCCTGCGCCGAGGCGGTCCGGGCCGGCGCGCAGGACCTGGAGGAGGACCCGCAGCGGCTGGCGGCGTCCCGGATGACCCTGGCCTCCCTGGACGAGCTGCGCCGGGTCTCCGGCCGGATCCTCGGCGCGTTCGGCCCCGACGTCGCCGCGCGTGACGAGGTGGTCTGGCTGGACCGGCCGTTCACCGAGGACGCACGGCGGCCGCCCACGCTGCGGGTCGCGCCGCTCGAGGTCGGCCCCGTGCTGCGGGAACGCCTGTTCCGCGAGCGCACGGTGGTCCTGACCTCGGCGACGCTCGCCCTGGGCGGGTCGTTCGC
>JASIGD010000647.1 GCA_030045295.1 Streptosporangiaceae bacterium | reverse complement strand
ACCGCGGCCTGCGGCCCGGGTGAGCTACCCGGGCAGCCGCCTGCTCCGCAGGCACCGGCAGATCAGCGGCAGGTCGGTCCGGTCCCACGGCTGGCGGTCGAGGAAGGCCCGGACCCGCCGGGAGAAGTCCGCCTTCCGTTCGGGGTCCAGCGTGATCACCCCGCTGTAGGTACCGAGCAGCCCGACCAGCTCGTCCTTGGTCATCGGCAGCGAGTACTCCACCGCATGCTCCTCGACGCCGGACATCGGGGTCCCGGGCGGGAACGTCACCTGCCGGCGACGGTGGCCGGCTGGCGTGCCGTCCGGCCGGCGGTCCGCCTCACGTGACTCCCGGGCTAGCTGGTTGAACTCCGCCACCCAGGGCACCCGCACGTCCCTTGAGATCCGGATCACGCCCAGGACGCCGCCCACCCGCAGCACCCGGGTGATCTCCGGCACGGCCCGGTCCGGATCCAGCCAGTGCCAGGCGGCCGAGATCACCACCGCGTCCACCGACGCGTCCGGCAGCGGGAGGTCCTCGCCGCGGCCGGCCAGGACTTCCGCTTCCGGGCATCTGGCCGTCAGGACCGCGCGCATCCGCTCGTCCGGCTCGACCGCGATGATCCGTGCCGCCCGGCCGACCAGCTGCCTGGTCACCGCGCCGGTCCCGGCGGCCAGGTCGAGCACCGCCTGCGCGCCCGCCGGGATCAGCCAGTCCAGCGCCTGCGGCGGCGGGGAGGGGCGGTAACGGTCGTAGTCGGCGGCCACCGACCCGAAGGACAGCCTGCGCGTTTCGCGATCGGTCACGCCAGCAGGCTATCGCGCGGCCCGGTCAGGCATGCCCCAGCACCGGGTGCGCGAGGTAGAGCTCCTCGAGCCGGCGTACCTCCTGTTCGCTCAGCGTGAGCTCGAGGGCGGCCAGCGCGTCGCTGATGTGGCCCAGCCTGGTCGCGCCGACGATCGGCGCGGTCACGCCGGGACGGCTCAGCAGCCACGCCAGCGCGACCTGGGCGGGCGGTGCGCCGCGAGCGGCGGCGACCTCGCCCAGCCGGTCGGCGACGTCGAAGTCGCCGGGGGAGTTGTACCGCTCGTCGGACAGCGGGTCATCTCCGGCCCGGGTCGTCCGCCGCTCACCGCGCCGGCCGCGGTTGCCGGCCAGCACGCCGCGGGCCAGCGGGCTGTAGGGCAGCACGGCCACGCCCTGGTCGGCGCACAGCGGGATCATCTCCCGCTCCTCTTCCCGGTAGATCAGGTTGTAGTGGTTCTGCATCGCGGCGAACCTGGTCCAGCCGTGCCGTTCGGCCAGGTTCTGGGCCTTGGCGAACTGCCAGCCGAACATGCTGCTCGCGCCGATGTAGCGGGCCTTGCCCGCACGGACCACGTCGTGCAGAGCCTCCATCGTCTCCTCGATGGGCGTCTGGTAGTCCCACCGGTGGATCTGGTAGAGGTCGACGTAGTCGGTGCCAAGCCGTCGTAGCGAGGCATCGATCGCCGACAGCACGTGCTTGCGAGACAGGCCGCGGTCGTTGGGTCCGTCACCCATCGGGAAGTACACCTTCGTGGCCAGCACGTAGTCGTCGCGCCGGGTGAACAGCCTGCCGAGCAGGCGGCCCGTGATCTCCTCGCTCATCCCGCCGGAGTAGGTGTCGGCCGTGTCGAAGAAGGTGACGCCGCCGTCGACCGCTGCCTTGACGATCGGCTCGGCCGCTGGCTCATCCAGGTGCCAGGCGCGCTCGGCGCGGCTGCCGTAGCTCATCATGCCCAGGCAGATCCTGGAGACCTTCAGCCCTGCCGATCCCAGCCTTACGTAGTCCACGCTATGTCCTCTCCTTGCCTTCGTGATGTATCGCGACGCCGAGCGTTACCAGGGTGATGCCGGCGACATCCTGGCCGGTCGGGAGCTGGTGCAGCACGACCGCGCCGATCAAGGTGGCGAATACCGGCAGCAGCGCCAGCATGAGCGAGAACGTCGCGCGGGGCAACCGGGCCATCGCCAGCTGATCGGTGACGTAGGGGATCACCGAGGAACATACACCGACCCCAGCGCCGGCCAGCAGCAGGATCGGGTGGCGGAACGCGGGCAGCGCGCCGCCCAGCCCCCACGGCGCCGCGGTGATCGCGGCGACCAGCATGGCCGCGCCGAGCCGGTCGATCCCGCCGGGCCGCCCGGCCGCGCTGGGGACGTTCGCGATCCGGTGGCCGAGGACGATGTACAGCATGAACAGCGCGCAGTTGGCGAAGGCGAAGACGAACCCGAGCGGCCGGTCGGCGATGCGGATCGCGGTGATGGTGATGACGCCCGCGGTGGTGAGGGTGAGGGCTCCGGCGTTGCGCCAGGACCTCGCGCCCACGGCGGCCAGGACCACGGTGCCGCCGAACTCGATCGCGCCCACCGTCGACAGCGGCAGCCGGTCCACCGCCAGGTAGAACGCCGAGTTCATGACGGCCAGCACGACACCGAGGGCCAGCACCACGTAAAAGGTCCGACCCCAGAGCGGCCGGGCTTGCCGGCGGTCCCGGGCCGTTCGGGCCAGCCGCCACGGCCGTCGCCAGACGGCGAACACCGTGGCCGCGGTGGCGACGCGCAGCCAGGCGACACCCAGCACGTCGAGCCGGGCGAACAACAGCACCGCGAGCGCCGGACCGAGGTAATGGAAGACCGCGCTGACGATGAACAGCGACGTCGGCGGCAGCCGGTCGAGCCGCCCGGGCCACGGGCCGGAGCGATCGACCGCGCCGCCCGCCCGCAGGGTGACCGTGGCTTGCGGTTTATCCGGCACTAGCGCAGCATATGAAGCAAACCCTGCGGCATAGAAGGGCTGATCGACGGGAGCAAGCGTGGAAATGCCATCGAAACAAAGGAATTTCATCCGCCAGGCCATCGAAGTGCCAGAAGCGCCGATGGACGCCGTCGACCGGCGGATCATCGCGGAACTGCAGGCCGCGCCCAGGCTGCGGGTCGCCGAACTCGCCCGCCGGGTTGGCCTGTCAGGGCCGGCCGTCGCCGACCGCCTACGCCGGCTGGAGGACAGTGGCACCCTGGCCTACCGGGCGGAGGTCGACCCTCGTGCCCTGGGCTACACGATCTGCGCCATCGTCAGGATCAGCCCGACCGGCGGAGGGCTGCGCCTGATTCCGGGCATCGCCCGCGAGGTGCCGAACATCACCGAGTGCTACCGCGTCACGGGGGAGGACTGCTACTTCATCAAGATGTACCTGCACTCCATCGACGATCTCGAACCGGTCCTCGACCTGTTCACCCCGCACGGCCGCACCACGACTTCGATCGTGCACTCGGCTCCCGTACCCGCGCGCCCACTGCCCGTACCTGGTCCTGTTCGCCTGACCGCTGAGCCGGCGGGGCAGGAGAACTCATGACGCTGGCCTGGATCAGGGAGGACTCCCCGCGCTGGGACGCCGACAAGCAGCGGCTCTTCGGTGCGGCCGAGCTCGCGGCGGTGGGACTGGCCGCCCCCGCGCCGGGAGAGCCGGTCGCGAACGAGTGGTGGCGGGTGACCGACGGGGGCGAAGTGGCCGGCTACGGCTGGCTCGACTCCGAATGGGGTGACGCGCGGATTACGTTCTTCGTCGCGCCCGGTCAGCGGGGCCGGGGCGTCGGCCGGTTCATCGTGGAGCACCTCGAAGCCGAGGCCGCCGCCCGCGGACTGAACTACATCTACAACGTCGTGCCCGAGACGCATCCGGACGGCCCGTGGATCGCGAACTGGCTGTCCCTGCAGGGCTTCCGCGAGGCGTCCCGCGGGCAGTTGCGCCGGCGGGTGCCGCGCGCACGGACACCCGCGCGGGCTCAGCTGAGCGACGCACCGGGCTGACCCAGGTAAGCCCGGATCCGGCCCAGCCGGTGACGCTGGGTGAACCGTCTTGCTGGCCCGCCCGTTTACTAGGTCGGGACCGCGGGCAGGCCGCCGCCTGCCCGACACGGATAGCAGCCGTCGGGCCTTCGACGGCTGGCTGCGGAAGGCGCTGGCCTTCCATGAGGGGAGCACAGTGAAGCTGCGGAGCCTTGCCAAAATCCTGACCGCCATGATCGGCCTGGGCCTGGTGGCCACGGCCTGCTCATCGACATCGACGCCAAGTTCCTCGAGCACTTCGAGCATCCCGAGCGTGAAGCCGACCGCGGCCGCGCGGGCGGTTACGTCGTTTCTCGGCCAGCTGCACAGTGCGGGGCAGGTCGCCTCGACCGTTCCGGCCAACGGTGACGTGAACCCCTACGGGGTTGCGGTCGTCCCGGCCACGGGCGGCCGGCTGACGGCGGGCGACATCCTGGTCAGCAACTTCAACGACAAGGCCAACGTGCAGGGCACCGGGACCACGATCGTCGAGGTTTCTCCAGCCGGCCAGACCAGCGTATTCGCCAGCATCTCCAAGATGCCGGCCGGCCAGGCCTGCCCGGGTGGCATCGGCCTGACCACCGCGCTGGGTATCCTGCCGGGCGGCTGGGTGGTCGTGGGCAGCCTGCCGACCACGGTCGGCGGCGCCCTGCCCGGCCTGGACCCCGCCGGTTGCCTGATCGTGCTGAACGACCAGGGCACAGCGGTCGAGACGATCACGAACGACAACGTCGTCGGGCCCTGGGACCTCACCGTGAAGTCGAGCGCGACGTCGGCCGAGCTGTTTGTCTCCAATGCCCTAGGGGGCAACACCACGACCCACGACGGCGTGCCCGTGACCGGGAACTGCACCGTGGTGCGCCTGGATCTCGCCCTCAGTTCCGCGTCGCCGCCGAAGCTGACCGGCTCAACCGTGATCGGAACCGACTTCCCGTGGCGCGCGAACAAGGCCGCGCTCGTCCTGGCGCCGACCGGCCTGGCCCTGGGCGGCAACGGGACCCTGTACGTGGATGACACGCTGACCAACGCGGTCTCGGCCATCCCGCAGGCGCTCACCCGGACCGGCGCGGTCTCGGCCGCGGCCTCGGCCCTCTCGGCGGGCGGCGCGCTCGACGCCCCGCTGGGCATGACCCTCGCCCCCAACGGCGACCTGATCGTCGTCAACGGCAATAACGGCAACGCGGTCGAGATCACCCCGGCCGGAAAGCAGCTCGCCACCAAGACGCTGGTCAAGAACGGCGCAGGCGACCTGTTCGGCATCATCACCACGCAAGCAGGCGACGGCCTGATCATCGCGAACGACGGGACTAACGCGCTGGACCTGTTCCGCAGCTGAGTCGCCGGCTCGGGATCGGTCCGCCGCGCTTGCTCGCGCTAAGGGGCGGCGGCCGATCCTGGCCTCAGCCGGCAGAGCGGATGCAGCCGCGGGTCACGCGGCTAGCCGGCCCACGGCGCCGTTTCATCGGCCGGGGACGCCGACAGGCGGGCGGCGGTCGCGGCGCACGCCCGCAGGGTGTCCAGCAGATGGGCCGCGTTCTGCGCGTCGGGCCAGGATGACATCTTGACCACCACGGTGCGGGTGGCGCGGTCGGCGTAGACCAGCTGGCCGTGTATGCCCAGGCAGACCAGGACCGGCGCCCGCGGACCCGCGGGTCCGGGTATGACCCAGAACTGATTCCGGTACCAGCCGCCGGGCAGGACGTATTCGTTGTCGGTTCGCGCGAAGGCCTCGCGGACGCCTGGTTCCGGAGCGAGGGTGTCGGCCAGCCACGCTTCCGGCACGACGGCGTGCCCGTACGCCCGCCCGTCGTCGATGAGCATCTGACCGAACCTGGCCAGGTCGCGCGCGGTGGCCGAGATGCCGCCGTCGGGGATGGCCGATCCGAGGGCGTCGCAGGTGATCTCGGCGTCGTGCTCGGCGCCGATCGGCCGCCAGATGACGGCGGAAATGAGATCGGCCAGGCGGATGCCGCTGACCCGCTCGCAGACCCAGCCGAGCATGTCGCTGTCGGCGGACCGGTAACTGAACTCGCCGCCGTGCGGGCCGTCGCTACCCAGCGAAGCCAGGTACGCGTAGGCGCCTTCCGGATCGCCGGGCCGCGCCGGCCGCCAGCCCATCGAGCGTTCCATGACGCGGACCTCCGCGTCGGGAGCGGTATAGGTCTCGCGGAAGGCGACTCCGGTCCTCATGTCCAGCAGGTCGCGGATCGTGGCGCCGGCGTACCCGGAATCGTCGACCTCCGGGACGTAGGCGGTCACCGGGGCGCGCAGGTCGAGGAGTCCCCGGTCGGCCAGCACCCCGGTCACGCATCCGAGGACCGACTTCGACACGGACATGAGCAGATGCCTGCTGCCAGCGGTCATGTCCCCGTAGTACCGCTCGGCGGCCACCCGGCCGTCGTGCAGGACGAGGTAGGCGTCGGTGAAGGTATCCGCGAGAATCTCCTCCACCGTCGCCGCGCTGCCGTCGATCCGCGCCACCTGCGGGTAGCCGGCCGGCCTGGCCGAGGCCGGCAGCGGTCCCGGCCAGGAGGAAGCCGGGATCACCTGGCTGGGGATGAGCTCGCGCATATGCTGGAACGCCCAGCGGTTGAACGGGGGATCTTGCCAGTTGGCCAGGGTGACCTGGGACTCCGCTGCGGGAGGGAAGCCGGTCATGAGCTCGGGGCCCCGGCCGGGCGAGGCCGCCGGAGTCTTCGGGTCGGCGCCGTCTTCGGTCATGATTCGCACATTAGCCGACCACCGGGTCGGCAACGGTCAACTACGATTCGCCTCATGTCGGTAGTACCACGTCCTCAGGTGCCGAACGTGCCGGTCACGGCGCGCAACTGGCAGGACCCGCCCGTCAACCGCTGGGCGTACTGGCATGTCCGCGAGCTCTTTCCGACCTACCGCGTCTCCCGCGGCCGTGGGCGGGTGCGCAGGCTACGCGCCTCGAAGGCCGTCGCAGACCTGCTCGCCGTCAGCGTGACCCGCGTCGACGGGTCGGCCGGCACCGTGGGGGAGGTGATGGCGGACACGTTCACCGACGCCTACGCGGTGCTGCAGGACGGCGAGCTTGTCACCGAGTGGTACGGCCCGCTCGGAGCCCCGGACCGGAACCACGCGCTGATGTCGATATCGAAGTCCGTCGTAGGCTGCGTGGCCGCCGTGCTCATCGACCGCGGCCAGCTCGACGCCCAGCGCCAGATCACCGACTACATCCCGGAGCTCGCGAACAGCGGCTTCGCCGGCGCCACGATCCGAGATGTCCTGGACATGCGCAGCGGCGTCAGGTTCGCGGAGGACTACGCCGACCCGCAGGCGGACATCCGGCGGCTGGACGAGTGGATCGGCTGGCAGCCTGGCGACGACCCCGATGACCCCGACGAGCCCGAGCCGCGCGGGCTGTACCGGTTCCTGGCCACGCTGCCGGCCGAGGCGCCGCACGGGGTCAGGTTCCTTTACCGCTCGGCGGAGTCCGACGTGCTCGGCTGGGCGTGCGAGCGCGCGGCCGGGCAGCCCATGGCCAAGCTGATCTCCACGCTGATCTGGGTGCCGATGGGCGCTGAGCACGATGCCGACCTGCTGCGTGACGGCGTGGGCCACGCCGTGCACGACGGGGGCCTGTGCGCCACCGCCCGCGACATCGCCCGGTTCGGCCAGATGCTGCTGGCCGGGGGATCGGTCCCGGACCGGGCCGGGAGGATGCGCCGTGTCGTCCCGCCGCGCTGGCTTCGCGAGGGCTGGGCCGTCGACTCCGACGTCAGGGCGGCGTTCGCTGCATCCCCCGCTGAGCCGGCGTTCCCCGGCGGCTGGTACCGCAACCAGTTCTGGTTCCGCCCCGGGGCCTGCGGTGACGTTCTGCTCGGCCTTGGCATCCACGGCCAGATGCTGCACGTGAGCCGGCGGACCAATACGGTGTGCGTGAAGTTCTCCACCTGGCCCCAGGCGCAGAACCCCGCCTACCTGGAGGACACGCTGCGCGCGTTCGACGCCATCGGCGGGGTGCTCGCCGGGCGCGATCCCAGCCGGGGCCGGCGCGGCCTGGCCGGCGTGGTGTCCGGCCTGAGCCGCCGCGGTGATACCGGCCGGCCGCAGCCGAACGTGATCTGAGGCACGCGGACCGCAAGCTCAGGCCGAGGCTAAACAGGTCCCTACTCGACGGCACCCCCAACTCGCGTTTAACCTGGCACTATATGGATAAAGCCGTGGTCCGCGGGCAGCGGATCCCCTCGCCACAGGAGGCCCCGTGACCGCTGCGCCAGGTCCAGCCGGCTTTACCGGATCGTCGGCTCGCCCTCAGGTCAACGGCATCGCCGAAATCCGTACGTTCTTCCGGACCAACACCCAGCCGATCTACTTCATCGGCCCGACCGCCTTCAACTTGCTCGGCATCGACCGGTGGGTCCGGAACTTCCAGTACATCGCCTACTACGATTCCTGGGACGGCCGGCACCCGCGGGTTTTCGCGCCTGAGAACCGGCCGTACATCGAATTCGAGTCGGCCGAGCAGATCAACAACTACCTGCTGCGCGACGCCGAGGTCCGGGAGTACCTGCGCCGTCGCGGTGGCGTGCCGATGGTCGCGATGGTGTTCTTCGACGCCGAGACCGAAGAGATCTGCCGGGAACTGGGATACAACCTGATCCTGCCGCCGGATTCGCTGCGCAGGCGGCTCGACTCGAAAATCGTGACTACCCAGCTCGGTAATGAGGCGGGTGCCCCGTCGGTTCCGAACGTACTGGGCCGGGCCGACAGCTACGCCGAACTCACCGCGCTCGCCTCGGCGGCCGGCCTCGGCGCCGATCTGGTCGTGCAGACACCCTACGGCGACTCGGGCAAGACGACATTTTTCATCGCGTCCGAACGGGACTGGGACGACTGCGCGGCAGACGTCAGGGACCAGCAGCTCAAGGTGATGAAGCGCATCAATAACCAGGCTGCGGCGGTGGAGGCGTGCATCACCAGGCACGGCACGATCGTCGGGCCGTTCATGACCGACCTGACCGGCTACCCGGAACTCACCCCGTACAAGGGCGGGTGGTGCGGTAACGACCTTTTCCCCGAAGCGCTGTCAGAGTCCGACCGGGCCGTCGCGGTCAGCCACGTCCGCAAGCTGGGCGACCGGCTGGCCCGGGAGGGCTACAAGGGCTTCCTCGAGGTAGACGTGCTCGTCGACCTCGACACCGGCGCGGTCTACCTCGGCGAGCTGAATCCCCGGATATCCGGGGTCTCCTCGATGACCAACGTGACGGCCGGCGCTTACGCCGACGTGCCGCTGTTCCTGTTCCACCTGCTGGAGTTCATGGACGTCGACTACACGATCGACGCGGAGGAGATCAACGAGCGCTGGCGCGCCCTCGCCGCCGTGGACGTCTGGTCGCAGCTGATCATGAAGGAGCCGGGCGAGGAGGTCGAGCGGATCCTGGCCGCCCCGCGTACCGGCTCGTGGCATCTCAGCGACAGCGGCGCGCTCACCTTCGAGCAGGTGACTAACGACTGGCACGAGATCACTACCGAGGACGAGGCCTTCTTCATGCGGGTCTACGGCCCGGGCGAGTACCGCTTCCACGGTGCCGACTTGGGCATCCTCGTCACCAAGGGCCGCATGCAGACCGCCGAGGGGCTGACCGACCGGTGCCGCCGGTACATCGCGGGCATCCGCGCCCAGTACCGGTCAGAGCCGCTGCCCGAGCCTCCGGCCGTCAAGCCGGTCGCCTACGTCAAGTAGCCCGTCTCGGCGCGCTCAGCCGCCGCTGCGGGCTGGCCGGGCCCCGCGGCTAGCCGACCCGGGTGAAAAGCTAGCCGGCCGGGCGAAAAGCTAGCCGGCCGGACTGAGCATGTCCCGCAGCGCGGCCATGACGTCCTGCGCGGCGCTGGCCGGGGTGATTTCCGGGTCGGCCAGCGACAGCGGGATACCCATCCCGTCTACGGCGGCGATGGTGAGCACGGCGATCTTGCCCGGGTCGTACTTGCCGCTGAACGTCCCCGATTCGATGCCGCGCCGCACCACCTCCGCCACCAGCCGCCGCCAGGCGGTGTTGTCGCGCAGCGCGTCGGCCCGCATCTCCGCGTCGCGGATGCCGAAATGCCAGGACTCGATCCATAGCCGTCCGCCCTGGGGCGCGTCCGGCTGATACCCGGTGAGCGACGTGGCGATGATCCGTTCCAGTTGCTCCCACGGGTCGCTGATGGAGGCGATGCCGGCCTCCAGGGCGGCGATCTCGGCGCTGGACGCGTGCCGGAAGGCCGCCACGAGCAGGTCCTCGCGTGAGCCGAAATAGTACTGCAGGGTGCTGACCGGAACCCCGCTTTCGGCCGCCACGTCGGTGAAGCGGGTGGCGTCGGCGCCGCGGTCCGCGATGACCCGGCACGCGGCCTCCAGGACCGCGGTCTTGC
>JASIGD010000646.1 GCA_030045295.1 Streptosporangiaceae bacterium | reverse complement strand
CCGGCAGGCCCCAGCCGCGCAGCCGCTCGTACCAGCCCGATTGCGTGTCGGGTGCACCCTCGAGGTGCCCCTCTTCGGCCGGCCCGGCGGCGGTACCGCTGATGCCGGCTCCGCCGGCGGTACCGCTGATGCCGGGTCCGCCGGCGGGGCCGCTGATGCCGGCTTCGCCGGAGGTACCGCTGATGCCGGGTCCGCCGGCGGGGCCGCTGATGCCGGCCGCGCCGTCTTCGGCGCCCTCAACCCGGCCGATGCCGTGGATGATGGCGTCAAGCGCGCGGGAGGCGGTGATCCGCGGGTCCTTCTGCCGCAGCGACCCGGCGGCCGAGTTGCGCGGGTTGGCGAACGCCGCCTTGCCGGCGTCGAGCAGCGATTCGTTCAGCTTCGCGAACGCCTCCACCGGCATGAACACCTCGCCCCGGAGCTCGAGCGTCGCCGGATAACCCGAGCCGGCCAGCCGGGTCGGGATCGTCGAGATCGTCCTTATGTTCGGCGTGACGTCCTCACCGGTGCGCCCGTCACCCCGGGTGGCGGCCCTGACCAGGGCGCCGTCCCGGTAGACGAGGTCGATCGCCAGCCCGTCGATCTTCAGCTCGCACAGGTAAGGGCCGGCGCCGCCGAGCCGGGTGGCGCGGTCCGCCCACGCGCCCAGGTCCTCATCGGTGAAGACGTTGTCCAGGCTGAGCAGCCGTTCCAGATGCTCGACGGGGGTGAACAGGGTGGACACGGTCCCGTGCACGGTCTGGGTGGGCGAATCCGGCGTCCGCAGGTCCGGGTACCGCTCCTCGAGCGCGCGCAGCTCGCGCATCTTGGTGTCGTACTCGATGTCGGAGATGGTCGGCGAGTCGAGGACGTAGTAGCGGTGATCAGCCTCGGTGATCTCCAGGCTCAGGTCTGCGTGGCGCCGACGAGCGTCGGCGGGTGCGGCCTCAGGCGCCGCGGCCGCGCCGTGGCCTGGGTCGGGCGTGCCCGCGTCGTTGTCGCTCACCTGCGTCAGCCCCCTGTCTCCTCGATCAGCTCAGGCAGCAGGCCTGCCGCCTCCCGGCACCGGGCCAGCGCGGCGCGGGCTTGAGCCGGAGCCGTACCAGCCAGGCCGCAAGCCGGCGTGATCACCGCCTGCTCGGCGCAGGTGGCCGGCGGCAGGCCCAGCCGCTGCCACAGCCGGATGACCCGCTCGGCCGTCTCACGGGCTCCGCCAGCCTCGCTCGCGGCGGCGGAGATCGCCCCGGTCAGGATGCCCATCCCGGCTTCGGCGGCCTCGGCCACGCCGTCCTCTTCCCCGCGCCGTAGCCGGCTGAGGTCGAAGGCCACGGCGTCGGCTCCCGCCGCCCTGATGATCCCGAACGGGACCGTGGTGGCACAGCAGTGCACGGCCGTGTACGCGCGGGTGCCCGCGAGCACCTGGCCCAGCCTGTCCTGCAGCGGGCCGTCCTCGATCGCGGCGAGCCGCGAGAGCCCGCTCGCGGTCGGCACCGCGCCTGCGGCCACGGCCGGGAGGGCGGGCTCGTCGAACTGGACCACCAGATCTGCCCCCGGCACTCGCTTGGCGACCTCGGCGACGTGCGCGGCCGCGCCTTCGGCCAGGGATGCGGTCAGGTCGGCCACCGCGCCCGGATCGGCGAGAACCATGTTCATCGTGCGCGGCAGTTCCATCGTGGCGGCGAGCGTCCAGGGCCCGCAGAGCTGAATCTTGACCGGCCCGCGGAAGCCCTGGAGCACCTCCTCGAGCACGTCCAGGTCCGAGGACAGCATGGCCCTGGCCCGGGCCAGGTCACGTCCGGGACGCTCGGCCAGCCGCCAGCCGCGCGGCGTCACCTCGGCGGGCATGTCGACCAGCAGCGCGGCGGTACGCCCGGTCAGGTCCGCGCCGGGCCCGCGAGCAGGCAGCTCGGGCAGATGCGGAAAGTCGGGTAGCTCGCCCGCGATGACCCGCATCGCCTCGGCCGGATCGGTCCCCGGCATCGACCCGATCCCGGTCGCGCTGCCCGGCGGCCACGGAAAACGCTGGTTACCCACCCTGCCGAGCCTATCCGGCCGAGGCACCGACTACTGGCGTCGCCGGAGCCCGGGCGTCCACGGGCCAGGTCAGATCCTGCTCAGGCTCCTGATGACGACGAAGGCGATGACCGCGAGGATGATCAGCACTGGGAGCACGTCGTGCCCGAAGTCGTGGCCGATGCGGGCCGCGAGGGTCGTGGTCGGCTCGTTCCAGCCGTACTTCCAGCAGGTCATCCACTGAGAAGGAGTCAGCGCCCGGCTCAGGTGGATCGTGCAGTAAGACGGCTCCGGGCCAGCGGAAGTGGTCACCGGTCTGTCCTTCCCGGCCTGGCGGACCGGCCGTGGGCCATCGCGACCATGAAGACCACCCCGACTATGAGCCCGGTGACGAATACCAGGCCCATCCACATCGCCGCTGCTACCATGATGCGGTCCACGACTGGCCTCCCGCACCTCGCCGACGGTGCCCAGACCGTCGGGTCCTCCTCCGCGGCCCGCCGAGAAACTGTGCGGACCGTTGCTAGCAGGCCGAGGACCTACTAGCTGGCCATATCATCCAGCCTGCTGGCCTTGGTGGAGTCATTGGTCCAGTCTGGCTGGTATGACATGTTCTGCTGTAACCGAGCAGGTGGATAATCCCAACCTTTCGGCGTCTAGTGGACCGATACCCGAGAGCGGGAGCCCCGAAACAGACTCGACGGACTAATTCCGACGAAGGGTACGATTCCACCCGATCAGGCAAGTCCAGCAGTTGGGATGGCTGGTATGCCGCACGAGGCACCCAGCGCGAGGCGGGTTCTCAGAGACGCTCGCGGAAGCTGTGAGCGCAGAAACCCGAAGATGTGAGCCCGCAAACCCCAGGCGCGTTTCCCGGTTGCACGACGGGCCCGGCCGGCCGCCCGTGATCATGGTGCCGAGCGGCGGTGTCCGCCGCGCTTCGGGACGGGCTCAGACTCCGGCGGATGAATTCTCATCCTTTCGGCTGGGGCTCGTGCTGACCTGGCTGACGGGCTCAGGTCGCCTCCGACCCCGCGGCCTTGGTCCGGCTGACGATGTCAAATTGGCTACTCGCCAACTTGCCAGGTCCCGGCGGCCCTTGCTGCCCCGGCGAAGCAAGGGCCGCAGTACAGGACGGCGCGCTGGCTGCTGCCAGCGACTATTAGCGGACGCCAACCGCCGGCCGGAGGAACTCGGCGTCTAGGTCCCGGCGGGCCAGTCCGACCAGCCGGCGGGTGTTCTTGGACATCCGGTCGGGTGCCTCAACGGCCAGCGTGTAGCGCCGGTCCTCGCGGCGGACCGCCACGGCCACGACCACGATCACCCCGAGCACGATTCCGAAGACGAAGACAGCGGCTGCTGCGATTACGACACCGGTCATGACGACCTCCCGCACTTCCGTCCCGCGGAGTTGCTTCCGCAGGACCCGCTTCCTGCGACCCAGGTCCGGCGAGCTGCCCTCGCCGACCCGGTGCTCGCGGGCCACGGTGTCCCCGTCTGCCCACGATCTGGACGTGTTGTCCGGTACGGCCGGTTGAGTCCGATTGTCCTGCTGTCTGGAGCCAGTTGGCAGATCCTAGTGCATCCAAGCAGCCGAACTGCTAGGATAGATCCTATGTACCCTGCCATTCGAGCCATCCCAACCTTTGGTACCTATCTGGGTGGTACCACGGCTGGCCCCGGAATAAACCGGCAACCGAAAAATATTCCATCCAGTCAGGTGACAAGGATGATCCCGACAGGTGGGATCGCTCTGATCATCGGGTACATAGATGTCGAGGAGGGCTGATGGCGAACCCCATGTATCGGCAGATCGCCGAAGACCTGCGGGCGCAGATCGAGTCCGGAGAACTGGAACCCGGCCAGCAGCTGCGAACCGAGGGCGAACTGCGGGACCACTACGGGGCGTCGCGGAACACCGTCCGCGACGCGATCAAGTGGCTCACCACCCTGGGGCTGGTCGAGACGCGGCCGGGCCAGGGAACCTTCGTGGTCCAGACGATCGATCCCCTCGTGACCACCTTGTCAGGCGATCCCACGCGCGCCGGCGTCACCGAGGGTGCCAGTTACCGATCGGAGGTGACCAAGCGCAACAGGAAGGCAGACAACAGCCCGATCCAACTCGAGATCCAGCAAGCCCCTGAGCCGATCGCCGCAGGGCTGTGGGTCCCGGTTGGCACCGAGGTCATCAGCCGACACGAGAGGCGCTTCATCGACGGAACCCCGTGGTCGATGCAAACCTCCTACTACCCGATGGAGTTCGTCGAGCGGGGAGCCAGGCGCCTCATGAGCTCCCAGGACATTCCCGACGGAACCACTCAGTACCTGCGCGAAAGCATCGGCGTCAAGCAGGTCGGTTATCGCGACTGGATCACCGTGCGCGCGCCGAACGCCACCGAGGCAGACTTCTTCAAGCTGTCCCCCGATGGCCGGGTCCCGGTGTACGAGATATTCCGGACCGCCTTCGACGGGAACGCCCAGCCCATGCGGCTGACCGTGACCGTCTACCCGGCGGACCGGAACCAGTTCATCGTGGAGCTCGGGCAGGTTCCGGAAGGCGAGTACGGACCGGAAGCGGACAGCCACACGGCCTGAGCGGGACCCGCTCCGTCGCTACTCCTGTCGGCACGTACTCGCCGCCACCAGCTGTTCCCGCAACCCGCGTCACCGCCCTACATCATCAGCATTCGCTCGTATCCCCGTCGTGCGGGACCCGAGAGACCGGACCTATTGACAGGACCATGACTTCCATGATGCGAATCGCCCGCGCAGAACCGGCTGACCTGCCGACCGTCCTCGGCCTCATCGAGGACGCTAGAGACCGGCTCAAGATGAAGGACACGGACCAGTGGGACCGGCCTTGGCCGGACGAGCAAGCGCGTGATGCCAGGGTCCTCAGGGGCCTGCAGGGCGGAAAGACGTGGATTGTCTGGGACGAAGACATCCCGGCGGCCACGGTCACGATCACACCCCGAATGAACCCCGCTGTCTGGTCGACGCCGGGATGCGAGTGCGACCTGGCCGAGCGTGCCGTCTTCGTGCATCGGCTGATCACCGCGATGAAATACGCTGGCCTGGGGCTGGGGACTGAGATGATCGACTGGGCAGGGCTGCGTGGCCGGCGCCTGTACGGAGCTAAGTGGATCAGGCTCGACGTCTGGAGCACCAACAAGGGGCTGCATGACTACTACCTGAAGCGGGGATTCGAGTCCTGCGGTTTCTGCGCCGATCGTGGCTATCCATCAGGTGCCCTGTTCCAGAAGCCAGTGTCCGAGATCACAAAGCCCGAGGTTCCGCAGTTCGGAGAGTCTTCCGGCCAGGTCCGGGCCGACCGTCAGCCCGAGCCCGACCGCATGCTTACGCCGGCGTGACCTGACCGGTCCGACACGAAATCACGTTGTTCACCGCTGTCACGCCAGAACCTCCACCACCACCCTGAAGATAGGGTTTTGTCACCTCCCGGGTCGCTCGTCGCCGGGCAACGCAAGCAACGGCCCTGATCATCGGCCGGACGACAGATCGCGTGCTGCCGGGCGCGCGTTCCCGGCGAACCGGTTCAAACGTGACGACAGGGGCCTTTGTACCGGATACTCGGACACGGAGGGGATGGCGAACTTCACCGCGGCCGCGCCCTGAGACCAGGCCCGGTTGGCTGGCGTGCGCGCGACCGAGCCACATGCTGAGGTGAACGGAGCCGTCTGGGCCTAGCAAGGAGGTGTCATGGCCAAGCGTCACTGCCGCCCATCAGCGCAATACAGGTACGAGCATTACGACCCCCGCGTCGGGTGATCGGCCGGTAGTGCGCGAAACGGCCGATGACGCCCCAGCGGGGCCTGATCGCCGTTTTGACCAAGCCGCTGGCGTCGCCCGCGAGCGCGGGCCGCGCCAGCGGCCCAGCCGGCCCGCAGTGAGCCGCCGTCAGCTAG
>JASIGD010000645.1 GCA_030045295.1 Streptosporangiaceae bacterium | reverse complement strand
GTCCAGGAAGTAGCGGTCGTGGGTGACCGCCACCACCGTGCCGGGATACTTGGCCAGGTGCTGTTCCAGCCAGGCCACGCTCTCCGCGTCCAGGTGGTTGGTTGGCTCGTCCAGCAGCAGCAGATCCGGCTGGGACAGCAACAGCCGGCACAATGCCACCCGGCGCCGTTCGCCGCCCGACAGCGCGCTCACCTCGGCATCCGGCGGGGGGCACCGCAGTGCGTTCATGGCCTGGTCGATCCGGCTATCCAGATCCCAGGCATCCCGGTGATCCAGCTGTTCCTGTAGCCAGCCCACCGTCTCCAGCAGCTCATCGGAGTAGTCCGCGGCCATCTTCTCCGTGACCTCGTTGTACCGCTCGATGAGCGCCCGGGTTACGGCAACGCCCTCCTCCACGTTGCCCAGCACCGTCTTGGCCTCGTCCAGCGCCGGCTCCTGCGGCAACAGGCCCATGCTGTAGCCGGGCATCAGACGGACCTCGCCATTGGATGGCTGCTCCAACCCCGCCATCATCCGCAACAGCGTGGACTTGCCCATACCGTTCGGCCCGACCACGCCGATCTTCGCGCCGGGCAGGAACGCCAGCGTCACGTCGTCGAGGACGACCTTGCCGTCATAGGACTTCCGCACATGGCTAAGAACGAGAATCTGCTTCATGCCGCACGCACGCCTTCCCTGCCTAGCAGGGACCGTTGGCGCTTGCGCTGTTGCGGCGAGCCCCTCCGCCGTTATCCAGATTACCCGACCGGCCTGCATCCCGGCTTGCCGCGCTGGGTCACGGAGCACGATGATGAGCGTGGTCTCACGCTAAACTGAGCCTGCCGGAAGAGGCTCCGGCGGGAGCGCCCGACGGCTCCAGAACCGCCACCCGGCTGATGGCCTCTCACGATCGAGGGCTTGCTGGAGGCGGATGACCACGGGCATGTATCTGGCTAGCTCGAGGGCAGTACGCAACTCCATTGTCCAGGGCCGTTAGCATGCCGTCCGCTACCCCGATCCCGCGCGGCCCGACCGTGCTGACGGTGTACGCCGCGGCAGACCTGCTGACCGGGCCGGGCTGCCCCGTGTGCCGCTACGCTGGCGAGGCCGCCGACCGTTATCTGGCCTGGTTCGCGCTTGAGGCGCACGCGGACGCCGTGATGATCACCCGGCTCTGCTCGTCGCTGGGGATGTGCCCCCGGCATACGCGGGCGCTCACGAGCCAGCCCGGGGCCGCGAGCAGGCTCACTGCGGTCTACCGGTACGTCATGGAGGCGGCCCGGGACCGGCTGAGCGGCCAGGCCGCAGGCCTGGGCGCCTGCCCCGCATGCGAGCATGACGACGGCGCCGTCGGCCGGGCCCTGGATACCCTGCTCGAGGGCCTGGCCGACGCCTCGGTCCGGGAACGCTACCGCGACCTCGGCGGCCTGTGCATCCCTCATCTCAGGACGGCCTCGGTGCGGGGAAAGCATCGGACCATTGCCTGGCTGTCACAGACCATGACGGCAACCGTCGCCGGCCGACCGGGTGCTACCGGCTGGCTTGCCGGGACGGATCACGACGCCGATGTGCGCGCCGGGCTGAAGCAGGCGGCTCCAGACAGCGCCGGCCTCGGCTCTGGTACGTGTATGGCCTGCCTGCCGGGGGTTCGCGCGGAGAAGGCCTGCTTGAACCAGATTCTCCGCTTCAGCGACCGCGGTCAGCGGGATCGCCGGCTGCTGCTGTGCGCGGGCCATCTCAACGACGTGGTCCTTCTTGCGGGTGAGCGGGATACGGCCTCGCTGCTGACCTGGCAGGCCGGCTGTCTCGCCGAAGCCGTGAACCGACGGCCAGCGTCATCACCGCGGCGCACGCTGGGCGACCCGGCTAGCTGGATACTGCCTCGCGGCCGCGCCGATAGTTCGGGTTGCCCCGTATGCCTGGCCTGCCGGGATGCGGCGCGGCGGGCGGTCGATGATCTCCGCATGTCACTGCGCGCCTCGCATCCGGTTGCGTACCGCCAGGCACCCCTGTGCGTCCGGCATCTGCTGGGCCTGCGAGCGGTCGATCCATGGGCAGGTCACGTGACGGCAGCCGGGGCGGTGGAGCGCGCGGAGATGCTGATCGCCGAGCTGAACGAGGCGTTCGGTAAGGACACCTGGGCGCGCCGCCACGAGACCAGGGGCCCGGAAATGACCGCCTGGCGACGGGCGGCCGCATTCCTTGACGGGAACGTGTTCTGCGGATACGCGCCGCGTGACGAATAACACCCGCCACCGCCGCACGCTCCTGGACCTGGACGGTCGTCGCTGGCGTGCCCGGGACGGTAAAATAAACAACACGGCGATGGAGCTCGCCGAAGACGCCCTAGTGGCTGATGGCTCCTGTGACCGCCTAGCGGACGGGAACACAGGAGGGCACTTTATGACGCTGCCACTGGCCGGGGACTCGCCGATGGACGGCGACGGGACAGCTCGCCGTGGCGGCCAGGAAGACACAGAGGCTTACCGGCGACCACAGCCGGGGGCTTCACCGTCCGGAGATCTTGATCATTTCTCCAGCCTGCTGTTCGCTGGGGCACTGTCGGCCCGGGAGGCCGCCGGGCCAGACACGGATCGTTCCTTCGCGCCGGACCTGAACCTGGACCAGATCGTGGCGGCGATCACGGGTGATCGCGAGGAGCGCGACCTGATCACCGAAGTGCTGTTCGACCACCTGCACGATGCCGACGCCGTGCGCTACCGCCAGGAGGTCTTCCGGGACCTGGAGGACCCGGCCCTGTCCGATGCGGTCCAGCGCTTCGCCGACGAAATCGCCGAGGTACGCGCGCACCTGCGGCAGCTGGCGAAGATGGAGTACCGCTATCACCGGGAAGGCTGGTTCCTGGACGCAGCGGCGATCTACTGCGGCACGGTCCAGTCTCTTGCCGGACATCTCGCCTCGGCGCAGATCAGCTCCCGCGCCCTGTTGTCCTTCCGGTCCTACCTCGCTTCCTACGTGGCTTCGGCCGGGTTCACCGCCCTGGTGAGCGATACCCGAAGCCGGAAAGATGCCCTCGGGCGGATCCGTTACTGCACCCGCATCCGGGGGGGCCGGGTCGACGTGACCCGCTACCAAGAGGAAGACGATTACAGCGCCGCGGTACTGGCGACCTTCGAGCGGTTCAAGCAGGGCGCGGTCAAGGACTACCGGATCCGCTACCGGACGTGGCCGGGGATGAACCACGTCGCCGCTCAGATCCTCGAGCTGGTGGCCAGGCTGTTCCCGGAGGAGTTCGCGGACCTGGACGATTACTGCCGCCAGCACGCCGCGTTCCTCGATGAGGGAATCCGGCGCGCCGACCAGGAACTCCAGTTCTATCTCGCCTACCTCGACTACATCAGGCCGCTTCGCGCCGCCGGGCTGCGCTTCTGCTATCCGGAGGTCTCCGCCGCCTCGAAGGAGGTCTACGCCGCCGACACCTTCGACCTGGCCCTGGCGCACAAGCTCGTCTTGCAGCGCAAGCCGGTGGTCACCAACGAGTTCCGCCTGGAGGGCCGTGAGCGCATCTTCGTCGTGACCGGGCCCAACCAGGGCGGCAAGACCACCTTTGCCCGGACGTTCGGACAACTGCACCACCTGGCCGCCACCGGCTGCCCGGTGCCGGGCAGCGCCGCCCGCGTGTTCCTGCCCGACCGCCTGTTCACCCATTTCGAACGGGAGGAGGACCTCGCCAGGATGA
>JASIGD010000644.1 GCA_030045295.1 Streptosporangiaceae bacterium | reverse complement strand
TAACGACATCGCGGGGCCAACGATGTCGTTCCCGGGGATGACCTCGCCGGTTTTCAGCGTTGGGAGGTGACGTGATGCAGCTCGAGTCGATGTACCAGGAGATCATCCTGGATCACTACCGCAACCCCCACCACAAGGGGCTCCGGGAGCCGTTCGACGCCGAGGTGCACCACGTCAACCCCGTCTGCGGGGACGAGGTCACGCTGCGGATCACCCTCAAGGACGTCGACGGCGAGCCCGTGGTGGAAGACCTGTCGTACGACGCGCTCGGCTGCTCGATCAGCCAGGCCAGCGCGTCGGTCATGAGCGACCTGGTCATCGGCAAGCCGGTGGCCGAGGCGATGACCATCAGCCAGGCGTTCCTCGAGCTCATGCAGTCCAAGGGCGAGGGTGTTCCGGCATCGGCCGGCGAGGACGTGCTCGAGGACGCGATGGCGTTCGCCGGCGTATCGAAGTACCCGGCCAGGATCAAGTGCGCGCTGCTCGGCTGGATGGCCTGGAAGGACGCCACCGCGCGGGCCATGGAGGTAGCCAAATGACTGAGAACGCGACCACGCAGGACGCCGCGCCCGAGAGCGAGGACGTGGCCACCGGCCTCACGGCTGAGCAGGAGGACGTGCTCGAGGCACTGCGGGATGTGGTCGACCCGGAACTCGGGATCAACGTGGTCGACCTCGGCCTGGTCTACGGCGTCGAGGTCGACGCGGACCGGGTGGCGACCATCGACATGACGCTGACCAGCGCGGCATGCCCGCTCACCGACGTGATCGAGGACCAGGCGACCGAAGCGCTCGACGGCGTCGTGGCGGACTTCCGCATCAACTGGGTGTGGATGCCGCCGTGGGGCCCGGAGAACATCACCGAGGACGGGCGCGAGCAGCTGCGCGCTCTCGGCTTCAACATCTAGGCCCGGGTCTCGGCGGCTCCGCGTCGTCCGTCATGAAGAATCCTGCCGCAGGCGGCGGTCGCTGGGTGGACGTTCCGCCCGACCGCCTGGTGCCGTGGATCCTCGCGTTCACCGGCCGTCACGGCGGCACCGGGTCGGCTCCACCCGTCTCCCGCGACGAGGGCGGCGCGGCGGTCACGTTCACCGCCGCGGACGGCGCGACCGCGGAGTGCCATCCGCCGTTCCCGCCGCTGCCGCCCGCGAGGGGCGAGTCCGATCCGGCCGCGGCGGCCGCGGTGATGGCTGCGCACGCCCTCGCGGACCGCACGGTCGGCGTCCTGCTGGTCCGGCTGGGCGGTTACGCGGTCGGCGTCTTCGCGGGGGCGCCGCCCCGGCTGGTGAGCTCGAAGACGGGCAGCAGGCTGGTGCACGGCCGGAGCGCGGCGGGCGGCCGCTCTCAGCACCGCTTCGCCAGGCGCAGGGAGAACCAGGCCACGGCGGCGCTGCGCGCCGCCGCCGACACCGCGGCCGAGGTGTTCGGCCGCGTCGGCCCGGGCCAGCTGGACGCCGTGGTGCTCGGCGGGGACAAGAGATCCGTGGCCGGCCTGCGCGGCGATCCGCGGCTGGCGCCGTACCTGGACCTAGCCACCGACCGCTTCCTTACCGTCCCCGATCCACGGCTGGCCGTGCTCAAGGACACTCCGCGCGCCTTCCTGGCCATCCGCATCCGCCTGATCGAGCCGGAATCGGATGGCCCGGCCCGCGAAGGGGCAGGTACAATGACAGCCATGCTGCCCACCTCGGACTAGGGATACGCCTCGGGGGAGAGGTGTGCCCATTTTCGGTCCGATATCAGGGAGCAGCTGATCATGATCGTCGCAACCGACATCGAGTTGCGGGCTGGCGCGCGCCTGCTGCTGGCCGACGCGTCGTTCCAGGTCGCCGCCGGGGACCGGATCGGCCTGGTCGGCAGGAACGGCGCCGGGAAGACCACGCTGGCCAAGGTGCTGGCCGGCCAGGCTCAGCCGGCCGCGGGAACGGTCCGCCGGTCAGGCACGGTCGGGTACCTGCCGCAGGATCCGCGTACCGGCGATCTCGACGTGCTCGCCATCGACCGTGTGCTTTCGGCCCGCGGGCTCGACCAGCTCCGGGCCGACCTGCGCGCGGCGGAAGCGCAGATGGGCGACCCTGATTCCGGTGCCGCGGCCGACGCCATCCGCAGGTACGGCAGGCTCGAAGAGCGCCTCGCGGTGCTCGGCGGGTACGCCGCCGAATCGCAGGCCGCCTCGATCACCGCCAGCCTCGGCCTGCCCGACCGGGTGCTGCACCAGCCGCTGCATACTCTGTCCGGCGGCCAGCGGCGCCGGGCCGAGCTGGCCCGGATCTTGTTCGGTGACTCCGAGACGATGCTGCTCGACGAGCCGACCAACCACCTGGACGCCGACTCGGTGGCCTGGCTCCGCGATCACCTGAAGAGCTACCGCGGCGGGCTAGTGGTGATCAGTCACGACGTGACGCTGCTGGCCGACGTGGTGAACAAGGTGTTCTGCCTCGACGCGCAGGAGGCCCGCCTGGACATGTACAACCTGGGCTGGCAGGCCTTCGTCCAGCAGCGCGAGACCGACGAGCGGCGCCGCAGGCGAGAGCGGGTCAACGCCGGCCGGCAGGCCACCGCCCTGATGGCACAGGCGGACAAGATGCGGGCCAAGGCGACGAAGGCGAGGGCGGCCCAGAACATGCAGCGCCGGGCCGAGCGTTTGCTGGCCGGAGTCGAAGCCGAGCGCACCGCGGACCGGGTGGCCAGGCTCCGCTTCCCGGTTCCCGCGCCATGCGGCCGTACCCCGCTGGCCGCCACCGGCCTGTCCAAGTGGTACGGGTCGACGGAGGTGTTCTCCGGGGTGGATATCGCCGTCGACCGGGGGAGCCGGGTCGTGGTACTCGGACTCAACGGCGCGGGAAAGACAACCCTGCTCCGGTTGCTCGCCGGGCTGGAAACCCCGGACACAGGAAAAGTCACGCCCGGGCACGGCCTCAGCCTTGGATACTACGCCCAAGAGCATGAGACGCTGGAAACTGACCGAACTGTCCTCGCGCACATGCGCACCGCCGCGCCGGGCCTTACCGAATCGCAGCAGCGCAAGGTTCTCGGGTCATTCCTGTTCTCCGGCGATGACGTGGAAAAGCCGGCGGGCGTGCTTTCCGGCGGCGAGAAGACGCGGCTGGCGCTCGCCCTTCTTGTCGTGTCCGGCGCCAACGTGCTGCTGCTCGACGAGCCGACCAACAACCTCGATCCGGCCAGCCGGGAGGAAGTGCTCGGCGCGCTGAGAAGCTTCCGCGGCGCGATAGTACTTGTGACCCATGATGAAGGCGCGGTCGGAGCGCTTTCGCCGGAGCGCGTTATCGTGCTGCCGGACGGCGTGGAAGACGCATGGAGTGACGATTTCGCCGACCTTGTCGCACTTGCGTAAGCACGTTCATCTGCTTTGTGCAGGCAAGGCCACGATTTTGTTATGCCCGGATAAAGAAAAGTGATCATTTACCGCCATCTGGGTGGCCAATCCGGCGGCCATGCCTGATTATTGCGAAGGGGGATCTGTTACTAACTGGTAACTCGAGCTAACAGGAGGTGCATGTGGCCGAGACCCTCAAGAAAGGCACGCGGGTGACCGGCGTCGATCGAAACAAGCTGGCGACGCAGCTAGGCCGAAGATACGACTCCGGCGAGAGCATCCGCTCACTGGCGGCCTCGACAGGAAGGTCCTACGGCTTCGTCCACCGGATTCTCACCGAGACCGGCGTGACGTTGCGCGGGCGTGGCGGCGCAACCCGCGGCAAAAAGACCAGGGTGAAGCGCTAAGATCACGCTCAGGCGGCGCCGGCCCGGATCCATGGACCCCGGGTGGAAGCTGTAAGGCTCCATACCGGTCCATGCCGCCGGGACCCCGCCCGGATGGCCGCCCGGAAATCCGCTTTGGGAGTTCGCTGCTAGCTGATAGCTTTCCTGCCCGGCACGGGAACGAATTGCCACCCTCGGGAGGTTTCCCTGGTCATGTACGGGCGGGCGCACTTCGGCATGATGGGGTCCCTCAGGCAGGACCCCTCGGTCACGCATCAGAAGCTGAAGCCGGGTACCGTGCGCCGGATCATCGGCTACGCCAAACCGTACAAGCTGTGGCTGGCCCTGTTCCTGGTCGCCACCATCCTCGACTCGCTCATCACCGTGGTCAACCCGGTACTGCTCGGCAAGATCATCGACGAGGGCATCCTGCCCCGCGAAGATGCGGTCGTGATCTGGCTTGCCGCAGCGGTCGCAGCGGTCGCGCTGTTCGACGCGTTCCTCGGGTTCACCATCCGCTGGTTCTCCGCGCGGATCGGCGAAGGACTCATCTACGACCTGCGCACCCAGGTATTCAGCCACGTCCAGGAGCAGCCCATCGCGTTCTTCACCCGGGCGCAGACCGGATCTCTGGTATCCCGCCTGAACAGCGACGTGATCGGCGCGCAGCAGGCCATCACCTCGACGATGTCCTCGGTGGTCTCCAACATCCTCACCACCGGCGCGATCCTGGTCACGATGTTCTACATATCCTGGCAGATCAGCCTCGTCGCGCTGGTGCTGATCCCCCTGTTCATACTCCCGGCCAAGAGGGTCGGCCGCAGGCTGCAGCGGCTGACTCGCGAATCGATGCAGCTCGATGCCGCCATGGGCTCGACGATGACCGAGCGTTTCAACGTGGCAGGCGCGATGCTCGTCAAGCTTTTCGGCCGCCCCCGTGAGGAGTCAGCGGTATTCGCGGAGCGAGCCGGGCGGGTCCGCGACATCGGCGTCAGCCAAGCCATGTACGGCCAGGTGTTCTTCATCTCGCTGACCCTGCTGGCCGCGCTCGCCACCGCAGTGGTGTACGGGCTCGGCGGCACCCTGGTCATCCACGGCGTACTGCAGCTCGGCCTCCTGGTGACCCTGTCCCAGCTGCTGACCAGGCTCTACGGCCCGATTACGGGGCTGTCCAACGTGCAGATCAACGTGATGACCGCGCTGGTCAGCTTCGACCGGGTCTTCGAGGTCCTCGACCTGAAGCCGCTGATCACCGAGCGTCCCGACGCGGTGGTCCTGCCCGCCCGGGTGCCCGGCCCAGGCGGCGCCAGTGTCGCGCCCGAGATCGAGTTCGACGACGTGTCCTTCCGCTACCCGACCGCGGCCGAGGTTTCACTCGCCTCGCTGGAGTCGATCGCGCTGCCCGCCCCCGAGCGCCCGGCTTCCGCGTCGGGCGTTCTGCACCAGGTGAGCTTCCGCGCGCCGTCCGGGCAGCTGACCGCCCTGGTCGGGCCTTCGGGCGCGGGCAAGACCACCATCACCGCCCTGGCGGCGCGGCTGTATGACCCGAACGACGGCACGGTCCGGATCGGCGGCTACGACATCACGGACGTCACGCTCGAGTCGCTGCACGACGTGGTGGGTGTGGTGACCCAGGACGCGCACCTGTTCCACGACACGATCCGGGCCAACCTCACCTACGCGCGGCCGTCCGCGACCGAACTCGAGCTCATCGAGGCGTGCGAGGCGGCCCAGATCTGGGACCTGATCGAGGTCTTGCCCGACGGCCTGGACACCGTGGTCGGCGACCGGGGCTACCGGCTGTCCGGCGGTGAGAAGCAGCGCGTCGCCCTGGCCCGGCTGCTGCTGAAGGCGCCGTCCGTGGTGGTGCTCGACGAGGCCACCGCCCACCTGGACTCTGAGTCGGAGGTCGCCGTGCAGCGAGCGCTGAAGACGGCGCTCGCGAGCCGGACGTCACTGGTGATCGCGCACCGGCTGTCCACGATCAGGGAGGCGGACCAGATCCTGGTGGTCGACGAAGGCCGGATCGTCGAGAGCGGCACGCACGCCGAACTCCTCGCCGCAGGCGGCCTGTACGCCGATCTGTATAACACCCAGTTCGCCGGCCAGGCGGCCTGATACGCCGGCTGGTGTACGCCGCGAGAGCTGACGAGGTGAATGTGACGAGCCGACGGCATTGTCGCCCGCCAGTCTGGCCTCTGCACGGGTGTCCCCGGCCGGTACCGTACTAGGTGTCCGATACTCATAGGCTGGCATCATGCGGCTACTACCCGACGTAGTCGGCGGCGCGCCCCGGGGACTTCGGCGCCGCTCCGGTCGGCTGCTCGCCGCCGGGGCGGCGGTCGCCGCGGTGACCGCTCTGGCGGGCTGCGCCCAGTTCGATGCCGCGCTCGGCCAGCGGCAGGCCATCGTCGCCTTTCAAGACGGCGCATCCCTTTCGCAACGGCTCCTCGTTCGCACGACCTGCGCCAAGACGCCCAACGTGACCGCGCAGCCGCTGCCGGCCAACCTCAAGTCGCCCTACGCGCTTGAGCAGGTGGTCTACCAGATCGACAAAGCGAGCGACGCGGACGTGGCGCTGCTGGAAGAGTGCCTGGCCAAGTTCCCGTCGGTGGCCGGCGTCACCCTGCAAGACTCAAGCGACGAGGGCAACTGACGTCAGCCGGCGCGTACTGAGGGCGTAGCGGCCCGGCGTGCTGGCGGCGTGTCCGGCCCGGCGTGCTGGCGGCGTGACCGGCTCCGTGCTGGCGGCGTGACCGGACTGGAACGTGCTTGCTGTCTTGCGACCTGCGCACTGCGTGCTGATTTCCTATTTTGCCGGCTTTATGTATAGTAAACCGGAGCTCGTTTCCCATATAAACGGTAGATATTAACAACTTAGGGGTTTGAGATGCGACGTGTTACGGTCGCCGCGATGGTCGGTGCCGCTTTGCTGCTGGCCGGCTGTTCCTCCTCCTCGTCGTCGAGTTCGGCGGGTTCGAGCAGCAGCACCGCGGCGCCCAGCGGATCGCCGGTGACGGTCTCACTGGGCTTCCTCACGAACATCACGCACGCCTCCGCCCTGATCGGGCTGAAGGAAGGCTTCTTCACCAAGGCCCTCGGCTCCGCCGGGACGTTGCACGCGACCGCCTTCAGCACCGGGACCGAGGAGACCACAGCCCTGCTGGCCGGCCAGCTCGACGCCGCCTACGTCGGCCCCAACCCGGCCATCAACACCTGGCAGAAGTCCGGCGGGACCGGCATCAAGATCGTCTCCGGCGCCGCGACCGGAGGCGCTTCGGTGGTCGTCGCCAAGGGGATCACCTCGGCCGCTCAGCTCAAGGGCAAGACGCTGGCCACTCCGTCGCTCGGCAATACCCAGGATGTGGCGCTGCGTTACTGGCTGAAGCAGAACGGGATCACGACCACCGCGACCGGCGGCGGCGACGCCTTCATCAAGCCGACGACGCCCAACTCGGACGCCGTCCTCGAGTTCAAGTCGGGGCAGATCGCCGGCGGCTCCGAGCCCGCGCCCTACGACGTCGAGATGGTCAAGGACGGCGGCACCGTGCTGCTCAGCGAGCCCGGCGTCACCACGCTGCTGGTCGTGACCCAGAGCTTCCTCTCAGCCCACCCGGCGATCGTCGCGGACCTGGTCAAGGCGCAGGTCCAGGCCAACGACTTCATCAAGTCCAACCCCGCCGCGGCACAGGCGGACGCCAACGCGGAGCTCGCCTCCTACACCGGCAAGGCGCTCAAGGCAAGCGTGGTCGCGGCCTCGTTCAAGGAGATCACCTTCACCGACAACCCCGACGCGGCCTCGCTGACCAGCGACGCCGCCCAGGCCACCTCGCTCGGCCTGCTCAAGCCGGTCAACCTGAACGGCATCTTCGATCTGGGGCCGCTCAACCAGGCGCTCGCTGCGGCCGGCGAATCGCCGGTCAGCTCCTAGGCAGGAGGGTCGATGGCCAGGCAGGTCAATTCCATGACCGTCGCCGGCCAGCGGCCGGCCGTCGGGGGATCCGTCCGGCTCACGGGCGTGTCCAAGGTGTTCGGGCGGGGCAGCTCGGCCGTCCGGGCGCTCGACCAGATCTCGCTCGAGGTCCCGCCCGGGGAGTTCACCTGCCTGATCGGCGCGTCGGGCTGCGGCAAGTCCACGCTCTTGTCCCTGGTCGCCGGGCTGGACGAGCCCACTGCCGGGCAGGTGTCGGTATCCGGGCAGGTGGCGATCATGTTCCAGGAGCCCGCGCTGTTTCCCTGGCTTACCGCTTCGGGCAACGTGGAACTGGCTCTGCGCGCCCGCGGCGTGGGCAAGGCGGAGCGCCGGCAGCGGGCCGCTGAGCTTCTGGACACGGTGAACCTGCGCGGGTTCGGCGGAAAGCGGCCGCACGAGCTGTCCGGCGGCATGCGGCAGCGGGTGGCGCTCGCCCGCGCGCTCGCCCAGGACGCCGACGTCCTGCTGATGGACGAGCCGTTCGGCGCCCTCGACGCGATGACCAGGGACCTGCTGCACGATGAGCTCGACCGCGTCTGCGCCGGCCGGCAGCTGACCATCATGTTCGTGACCCACAACGTGCGGGAGGCGGTCCGGCTCGGTGACCGGGTGGTGGTGCTGAGCAGCCGCCCCGGCCGGGTCGTCGACGAATTCGCCGTTCCCATCGAGCACCCCCGGCGGATCGACTCCGCGCCGGTCGCCGAGCTGGCCGGGCGGATCACCGACCGGCTTCGTGAGGAGATGAGCCGCGATGCCGGCCGGTGACGAGCAGGGGTACCCGCCGGCCAGCGCGGAAAGGTCGGCGTCGGTACCGGCCTACGCGGAGAGGCTGGCCTGGCTCGAGGCCGTTGACACGGAGCCGTCACCGGATCAGCGCGGGCGGCGCCTCGCCGCCCGCGCCTGGGCGGCGCTATGGCCCAAGGCCCTGGCCATCGTCATCGTTCTGGCCGTATGGCAGCTGATCCACGCCAGCGGCTGGAAGAAGGACATCTTCCCCGGGCCCGGCGCGACGCTGGCCAATCTCTGGGATCAGCTGCGGACGGCCCTGCTGTGGCACGCCATCGCGACCACGGCCGAGCGCGCGGTCATCGGATTCGGGCTGGCGGTGGTGATCGGCGCGGTCATCGGCGCGCTGGTATCCAGGATCGCGCCGCTGCGGGCGGCGGTCGGCTCGCTGATCACCGGGCTGCAGACCATGCCGTCGATCGCCTGGTTCCCGTTCGCGATCATCTTGTTCGGCATCACCACCACCGCGATCTTGTTCGTCATCGTCCTGGGCGCTGCTCCGTCGATCGCCAACGGGCTGATCGCGGGAGTGGACTACACCCCGCCGCTGCTGCTGCGGGCGGGCAAGATGATGGGGCTGCGCAGGCTCTCGCTGTACCGGTACCTGATCCTGCCCGCCTCGCTGCCCGCGTTCGTGGCCGGGCTGCGGCAAGGCTGGGCGTTCGCCTGGCGCAGCCTGATGGCCGGTGAGCTGCTGGTGATCATCGCGAACCAGCCGTCCTTGGGCGTGCTGCTGTCGACCTACCAGGATCAGGCCGACATGGAGAGCGCCACCGCGATCATCATCGTGATCCTGATCCTGGGCATCGTGGTGCACACGCTGTTCAGCCTGGCCGACCGGGCCATCCGGCGCCGCTGGGGCCTCACCGGCAGCATCTGAGCCCCGCCGCGCCAGTCCCGGGGGCGTGCCAGCGTTATCGCCAGGAGATCGCCAGTTCGTTCAGGAGAGATTTCAGAGCCTGGGCGGCGCGGTGAAATCCTTCCGGCCCGCTGAAGCCCCCGTAACGTCCTGCCCGGGCCAGGTGCGGCTCCAGCGACATGAAGCCGGCGAAGCCCGAGTCCCGCAGCGCGCGCAACGTCTCGCGCAGCTGCCCGTCGCCCTGACCCGCGGGCACGACCTCGCCGGTCGCCGCCAGCGCGTCTTTGACCTGCAGGTAGACGAGGTACGGCCGGAGCAGGCCGTATGCGTCGGAGAAGGGCCTGACACCGCACTGGACGAAGTTCGCCGGGTCGAACGTGGCCCGCAACGCGGGCGAGCCGACGGCGGTGATCAGGTCGGCGCACCGGTCCGGGGTGTCGCCGTAGATCTCCTTTTCGTTCTCGTGCGCGAGGGTCAGGCCGCGGTCCTCGGCGATCCTGGTCAGCGCGCCCATCCGGTCGATAACCTGGCGCCGGTACCGCTCGGGCGGCTCGCTCGCGGGGATGAAGAAAGAGAAGACGCGCACGATGGTGGTGCCCAGCTCGCAGGCCGCCTCCGCGACGCGGCGCATGCGTTCCAGCTCGGGCTGCAGCGGCGCGCCGACCTCGATCTTGCCGACGGGCGAGCCGATGGCGGACACCCGCACCCCGGCGCCGTCTACGGCCGCGCGGATCGCGGCGAGCTGCTCCGCGGTGAAGTCGGCGACGTTCACCGACCACGCGCTGCGCAGCTCCAGGTGGGAGATGGACTCGGCCGCCAGCGTCACGAGCTGCACCCGCGGATCGGGTGAGATCTCGTCTGCGAACCCGCTGAGGATGACGCTCATCGGCTGAGGGTCACCGGACGACCGGTGCGGGAAGACTCGTACACGGCGCAGACGATCTCCAGTGCCTCGCGGCCGCTCTCGCCGGTGACCGCGGGCTCGCGTCCGGAATCGGCCGCGGCGAGCAGGTCGGCGATCTGCGCGGCGTGGCTGGCGACGTCGAGGGCCGCAGGGTCGGACCCCGCGGCCGCGGCCGGGCGGTCGCCGGGGGCCTGCGGCGCTGCCGGAATCCCGGAGTCGGAGTCGGCACCGAACGCGCGGCGGACGACCCGGCCATCCTCGATCGTCACCGTGCCCTCGGTCCCGGTGATCTCCAGGCGCTGCGGGAAGCCGGGGAACGCGGCGGTGCTCGACAAGATCGTGCCGACCGCGCCCGAGCCGAACCTCACGATCGCGAGCGAGGTGTCCTCGGCCTCGATCTGATGCGTCTGGGTGGAGCATACGGCCGTGACCTCGGCGGGCGGGCCCATGCACCAGCGGAGCAGGTCAACGTAGTGGATGCCCTGGTTCAGCAGCGAGCCGCCGTCCATCGCGTGCGTGCCGCGCCAGGCCGCGCTGTCGTAGTAGGCCTGGGTGCGGTACCACTTCGTGCTGGCCTCGCCGAGCACCAGCCTGCCCAGCGCGTCCTCGTCGAGCAGGCGTTTCAGCTCGACCAGGCCCGGATCGAAACGGTGCTGGGATATCACGGTCATCGCCACCCCGGCCGTCCGCGCCGCCTCGATCAGCCGGTCCGCGGCGTCCAGGCTGACGTCGATGGGTTTCTCGACGACCAGGTGCTTTCCCGCCCGGGCCGCGCGGGCGCCGACCTCCGCGTGCAGGCCGCTCGGCACGCACACGCAGACCACCTCGACGTCGCGGCGGGCGAGCAGCGCGCCGAGATCGGGCTCGGCCGCGCAGCCGTTCGCGGCCGCGAAGGCCGCGGCGGTCCCGGTGGCCACGTCGGTGACCGCTGCCAGGCGGGCGTCCGGCAGCAGGGCGATAGCCTCAGCGTGCCACGCCGCGATCACCCCGGTGCCGACGATCCCGAAGCCGCGGGTCACGGGGTCACCTCCGTCCACTCGGTAATCAGCGCCAGATGCTGAGGCAGCGCCACCTCAGGTTCTTCGATCTCGGGGTGCCAGCGTTTCTCCCACTCCACGGAGATCCAGCGCCGGTAGCCGCCGGCCGCGAGCAGCCCGAGCATCTGCCTGACCGGCACCTCGCCCTCGCCCAGGAGCACGAGCTGCCAGTCATCGCCCGGCGCGCCGTGGCGCACGTGGTTCCGGCGGGCATCTTTGACCTGCGCGAGCAGGATACGCCCGGCGAGATTCTCGTAGACCTCGGCCGGCCGCTCGCCGACCCGGTGCGGGTGGTGGCTGTCCCATACCGCGCCGACCCAGTCCGGGTCGGCCATAGCCAGCAGCCCGGCCACGGTCGAGGAGGCAGAAAAGTCGTCGTGGGTCTCGACGCCGATCGCGACGCCGAGCTTGCTGGCGAGCGGCACGCTCGATTCCAGGACCCGCGCCGCGGACCGGAGCCGCTCCTGCCGGGCCGGGCCGCCGGGAGCGAGCGCGCCACCGAACACGCGCACCAGCGGTGATCCCCACTCGCTGGCGAGCATGAGGAACTGGCGCAGCTGCGGACCCGGGTCGTCATCGGTCAGCCGGATGGAGCTGTCTACCGCCACGACCGGCAGCCCGGCCGCCGCGACCGTCCGCCTCACCCGGGCGCGGTCCGCGGCGGTCATCCACGGGTCGATGAGCTCGCCGTCGATGAGCCTGAGCTCGACCCCGGCGTAACCCCAGCGGCGGCCGAGCGAGACGGCGGACGCCAGGGTGGCGCCGGGGAACGCCAGCGTGCTGAACGCGATACGCACCGGTGAGCCCAGGGACCCAGTGATTCGGTTATTCGCCATAGTCCCGTATATCCCATGGACGTTCATGGGTCACATGAACAGATGGTGCGCTTCGTGGCTGCTTAGTGCTGGCTGGATTAATGTGGTGGTGGGGTGAGGCCCGTTCCTGGCCGGGAGATTCGGCCAGGAACGGGCCCGCTTGTGTCGAGTTAGGGTTCGGGGTTCAGCTCCGCGGCACCAAGTGCAAGATGATCACTTCGTCGGTGCCGGTGCTGCCGCCGTTGTTCGACCCGGAGGGCTGGCCGCTGTCGTACGGGTTCGCCTGGGTCGGCCAGCCGGTGTAGTTCTGCGAGTTGTACTCGAACCAGTCCGCGGCGGTGGTGGTCGGGATGATCGGCAGGTTGTCGGCCACGTAGGTCTCGAGCGGGACCAGCGCCGTGGCCTGCGCGGCGGTCGTCGGGGCCGCGGCCACCTTGGCCAGGTCGGCGTTGAGCGTCGGGTCGTTCAGCCGCTCGAAGTCACCGGTCGCGGCCGAGCCGGTGGCCAGTGAGCTGTCCAGCCACCCGTCGTACATGTTGTACGGGGTGAGGCCGCCGTTCGACCAGTGCGAGGTCAGCTGGAAATCGCCGTCGGCGACGTCGGCGTCCCACGTGGTCACGGCGATGCCGTCGAACGTGGCGTCGATGCCGGCCGCCTTCAGCTCGTTGGCGATGATGGCGTCATCGGCCGCGTAGTCGGTGTAGGCCGCTGGGTCGATGAGGGTGAGCGCGACGGTCTTCCCGTCCTTCTGGAAGTAGCCGTTGCTCCCCTTCGTGTAACCGGCGCTGGTCAGGATCTTCTCGGCCGCGGCCGCGCTACCGGTGGCCGAGACCGTCATGCTCGCGACCGGCGCGGACCACGCGTTGTACGTGGGCTGCGTGAGGCCGGTCGCGTTGGTTACCGCCTGCTCCAGGCCTGCCTCGCCCTCGGAGCCGATCAGGCTGCGGTTGATCGCCGCGCTGATCGCCTGCCGGACGGCCAGCTGGTTTGTCGGCCACTTGGTCAGGTTCGGCATGAGGCTGTTCGTGCCTCCGGCCGCCTCCCAGTAACCGTGCTCGGACGGGTTGGTGTCGACGAAGTCCTTCTGCAAGCCGGGGATGAAGTTCCCGGTCCAGTCGATCGCCCCGGAGAACAGGGCGCTCAGCGCGCCGGTGTTGGAGGTGTAGACGGGGAAGTAGACGCTCGGGACGTGAACGCTGGAGGCCTGCCAGTAGTTGGGGTTCTTCTTCAGCGTGTAGCCCTGCGGCGTGAAGCTTTCCAGCATGTAGGGACCGGTGCCGACCGGGTTCGGGTCCGTGTAGGTCGCCGGGTTGCTGACCTTGCTCCAGATCGCCTCCGGCACGATCGCGGTGCCGGCGATGTTCTGCAGGTTGGCGTACTGGGCGGTCGGGAACGTGAGCGTGACCGTGTTGCCGGACGTGCTCACGCTGGAGATGGTCAGGCCGTCGAGGTTGACGGCCGCGTTGCTCTTGAGCATGTTGAACGTGAAGGCGACGTCGGCGGGCGTGAACGCGGTGCCGTTGTTCCACTTCACGCCCTGGCGGATCGTGAAGGTGATCGCCTTGCCGCCGTTGGACCACGCGTAATGCGTGGCCAGCCACGGGTAATAGTTCGGCGGCGAGGCCACGTTGAACTGGATCAGCGGCTCGTAGATGAGCCCGTCGGCGCCCATGCCGTAGGCGGCCTGGGTGGTGACGAACGGGTTGAACGCCTGGGTGATGGAGGTCTCCGGCGAGCTCTCCATGACCAGGGTCTTGCCCGTCGTGCTGGCGCTGCTGGTTGAACTGGGACTCGAGCTCGAGCTCGACGAACACGCGGCGAGCGCGGCGGCGAGCAAGCAGGCTACCGCCACGGCCAGGAACCGTCTTTGGCTGTGCATTCTCCTCATTAATCTCGTCCTTTTCTCGGGTTTCCTTCGGTTTGTGGGTTAGCTGGTCGTCGCACCTCCCCCTCCCCTTGCCCCGGAGACGAGCTCCGGCGCCGCTAGGTCCAGATGCCAGCAGGCGGCGCCTCGGGTCGGCGAAATCTGCACGAGGGCGGGATCCTCTCGGCGGCAGCGGTCATCTGCGAACGGGCACCTGGGATTGAACGGGCAGCCGGCCGTGGCGGCGCCTTCCGGGTTCCGGCGGGCGGGGGCACCCTGGCTTCCCGGAGCGCGCCGCGCGCCGCCCCGCAGCGCGCTGCCGAGGTTGTCCGGATCCGGCGCCGCGGCCACCAGCAGCTGGGTGTAGGGATGCGCCGGGCGCTGGGTGACTTCCTCGGCCGGGCCGCGCTCCACGATCTCCCCGGCGTACATGACCAGCACCTCGTCCGCGAAGTAACGCGCGGACGCGATGTCGTGGGTGATGTAGAGCATGGCCAGCCGGAACCGCTCGCGGAGATCGTCGAGCAGGCTGAGCATCTCGAGCCGGATCGAGACGTCCAGCATGGAGACCGGCTCG